>JAJYNV010000310.1 GCA_021786135.1 Bacillota bacterium | reverse complement strand
CGGGCTCTCAGCACCAAGGGAAGGCCGACCTCGTTCCCGATGCCAAGAGCACCCTATGCCCCAAACCTCCGCGAAATTCCACTCTTTCGCTTCATCCCACGGGGTCCGGCCGCGCCGGATGAAGAACTATTGAGGATCGGTAAATGGCGTGCTGCCGGCAGGGCGCGTGACTGCGGGCAGGATGGTAGAGACGACGACGGCCCATGAGGAGCATCGCGCCGGGGTTTGAGCCGAGTTCGACGAGCGTAAGTGCCGGAGAACTGCTCGCTACGTTCTGTGGGAGCTGGGAGCGGTTCGGCGCCCCTGGCCACCCGGTGGGTGCCCACAATGTTGATGCTCGGCGACAACCTGCGTCTGGGTGTTCGCACGCCCTTGGTGATGACGTGTGCGGTGCTCAAGGTGCGCCGGGGATCGCTGTTTACACGTTGCGCTGCGCCTTGGACGCTGCGCTTGCGGCTTGGCTGGATTCGCGGATGCGCTGCCAGGCTTCGTCGCTCAGCTTGGTCAGCCCCGCGAAGGTTGAAGGTGCGGCGAGGTGGTGGCCACCGTCAATGCAAATGGTTTCCCCGGTCAGGTAGTCGCAACCGTCGCTGAGCAGCAGGATCATCAAATTGGCGAGTTCGGGCACCGTGCCATAGCGTCCCATCGGGACCTCATCCGACGAAGTGGCTCCCAGCTTCACATCTTCCGTCGGGCTGAGCATCTTCCAGGCATAGTCAGTGGGGAAGGGGCCGGGCGCCACGGCATTGACGCGGATGCCGTAGCGCGCCCATTCCACTGCCAGCGACATGGTCATGGCGTGGACCGCCGCCTTGGCCATCGCCGAGGGCACCACAAAGGCCGAGCCAGTCCACACCCAAGTGACCAGCGTGGAGACGATCGAGCCCTTCAGGCTCTGGTCGATCCACCGCTTGCCGCAGGCGTGGGTGGTATAGAACGCGCCGTTCATGACGGTGGAGGTGATGGCTTCGAAGGCGCGTGGGCTCAAGTCCCGGGTCGGCGCGATGAAATTGGCGGCGGCGTTGTTGATCAGGCCAGTGAGCGGGCCATGCTGGCTCCAAATATCACCCATCGCCGCATCCACCAAATCCGCCTTACGGATGTCGACGACTTGCACGTGGGCGCGAGCTTGGCCACAGGCTTGGTTGATCTCTGCCGCTGCGGCGTCGAGCACCTCCTTGCGTCGACCCCATAGGTGCACCTGTGCACCATGGGCCGCAAGATGGGCAGCCACGCCCTTGCCCAAGCCGGTACCGCCGCCAGTGATCAGGATGCGCTTGCCGCTCATTGCGTCAGACGAGTACAGCGTCATGGTGGTCTTGCGGTCCCGGAGGCGGGTAATTAATATTAGACAATACTATCGTACGGGTTGATCTGATGCAATTGCGCCCCCGGCGACTGATATTCTTGCCGCGCGAGTCTATCTCCCGCGGCGGCTCGAAGGCGTTACCGAGCTCGAAGACGTTGCTGGCACCTCCGAGCCCGAGTGGCCGTCCCATCCGCCGCGGGGCCCTGGTCGCCGGCACTGAATGCAGGAGAGAGTCATGCTCGCCGAGCGAGCCGTCTACAATGAGGAGCACCGCCTCTACCGCGAAGTGGTGCGCAAGTTTATTAAGACGGAGGTGCTGCCGCATTTCCAGAAGTGGGAGGCCGCTGGAATCGTCGACCGGAGCCTGTGGGACCGAGCTGGTGAGGCTGGACTGCTGTGTCCGCAGGCGCCCGTGGAATATGGCGGCGCGGGCGGCACCTTCAAGCACAATGCGGTGGTGATCGAGGAGTTCTCTTACGCCGCAGTGGCGGGGCCGCAGACCGACCTGTCGGTGCATAATGATGTCTGTGCCGGGTACCTGCAACACTTCGGGAGCGAAGAGCAGAAGCTTCGCTGGCTCTCCCGGATGGTCAGCGGCAAGAGTGTCTGTGCGATCGCCATGACCGAGCCTGGCGCCGGCAGCGATCTGCAGGCGATCAAGACCACTGCGGTGCGCGCGGGTGGGAGTTTCCGCATCCGCGGGGCTAAGACCTTCATCTCCAACGGACAACACTGCGATCTCGCAATCGTGGTGGCGCGCACCTCGCAGGCGCCTAAAGCCAAGGGTATCAGCCTGATCCTCGTCGAAGCTGATCGACTGGGCTTTCGCCGCGGCCGCAACCTCGAGAAGCTCGGACATCTATCCTCCGACACCTCGGAGCTGTTCTTCGATGACGTCGAGGTGCCGGTGTCGAATCTGCTCGGTCCCGAAGGCGACGGCTTTGGCTTGCTGATGCAGGAGCTGCCTCAGGAACGCTTGACCCTGGCGATCTCTTCGATGGCTGCGGCGCAGAAAGCCTTCGACATCACGTTGGATTACGTGCGTACACGCAAGGCATTCGGCCAGCCTGTCGCGCAGTTCCAGAACACTCGCTACAAGCTGGCCGATCTCAAAGCCGACCTGTGCGTGGGCTGGGCGTATCTCGACCAGAGCCTGGAGCTGCACGAGCGTGGTCAGCTCAGTGCCCATGACGCATCCGTGGCGAAGCTGTGGTGCACGGAAATGCACGGTCGCTTGGTCGACCAGTGCCTGCAGTTCTTCGGCGGCTACGGCTTTATGCGGGAGTACGAGATTTGCCGCTTGTACGCCGACGCACGCGTGCAGCGCATCTATGGCGGCACGTCGGAGATCATGCGCGAGCTGATTTCGCGCGAGCTCTGAGGCCGGCGGATGCGCAGATGCAGGCGGTGTTCGCGCGGTGCACGAAGGGCTTTACACAGGTGGTAGGGTACCGTACGATCAATGCGGCCAATCTGAGGAAGCTGCATGTTCGAGCGACGCTTATTCCGCGAGGAGCACGAGCTGTTCCGCTCGTCGGTACGAAAGTTCATCGAGAAGGAAATCGCCCCTTTTCACCATCAGTGGGAGGAGGACGGCATCGTGCCGCGCGAACTGTGGCTGAAGGCGGGCGCCGCAGGCATGCTATGCTGCACTATTCCCGAGGAATACGGAGGCCTCGGGGTTGATTATCTGTTCGATGTGGTCGTC
>JAJYNV010000072.1 GCA_021786135.1 Bacillota bacterium | reverse complement strand
GAAGAGCGTCCGTGTACCAGTGCTTGTTCATCAACGCCTTGAGGTTGGTGCCCTTGAACTGCTGCCAATCGATCTTCGCGGCCGAGGCATCCGGATATGCGCCTGACGACGATGCTGCCGTGGCCGAGGGCGTAAAGCGTCGCAAGGAAGAAGCCGGCGTGCGCTTCCCGCGCCAGCCGGGCTGGGGCTGTGGCCAGAGTCGCTACGCCCGGTCCTCCCGAGCCCGTGTAGACCACCTCCACGGCAGGCTCCGCAACGGTCGTCGTCGAGCCCGTGATGTCGACGATCGCGGCGATGTGGTCCCAGTCTATGCCGTGGCGCAGCCCCAGGACGAAGCCCAGGAGGACGAGTGCCAGAACTCCAGCGTTCATCTACAACCTCCGCAGAGCGGCGTGTGTCGTATCGGCCGTGCGTCTACCTGCCCGCTGCCAGCCGGAGCAGCGCATTCACTGCCGCGACCGCGATAGCGCTGCCGCCTCGGGTGCCCTCCACTGTGATGTAGGGGATGCCAGGGGCACCGCGCTTGACCAGTTCGGCCTTGGCTTCGGCCGCCGCGACGAAGCCGACTGGCGTGCCCACGACGAGGGCGGGGGGCGGAAGTCCCCTGTCGAGGCAGTCGAGAAGTGCCAGGAGAGCCGTCGGAGCATTCCCGATAGCGACGACGGCACCAGGCACGCGGGACGATATGGAGCGGATCGCGGCGATGCTGCGAGTCGTGCGCTGCTCCCGGGCAAGCTCGGTGACGGCTGGCTCGTCGATGGCGCAGATACCCTCGGAGCCGAGCCCAGTCGCGAGGCTTCGGCTGATTCCTGCGGCCACCATCTTCACGTCGACGATGATTGGCCGGCCAGCCCGTAGGGCCCGCGTCCCGGCCTCGATCGCCCGCGGGTGAACGCGTATCTGGTGAACGATGCCTGGATCGCCGGTCGTGTGGACGATCCGCTGGATGATGGGCCATTCGGGCCGGGACTGGTCCTGGTCCGAGAGCAACTCGGCGATTATCTCGAAGCTCCGCGCCTCGATGCGGTCGGGCGCAAGGGCGTAGTGGTCAACGAGGGTGCCGTCTTCGCCAGTGATCAATGCTCTCCTTCCTCCGATTAGTATAGGGACCTTCGGCTGGCCTGGTGAGCTTGGGCTGGATCCGCCAGTCGAGGCACAAAAAACCCTGCCCGAGTGTTCGGACAGGGGTTGGATTCCAACCTGGACGACAACTGTCCCGCCCTTTTCCTCGAAGGCGTAGAACAATCGGCAAAGGCAGTCGACCTGACTTATCGGCCGTATACCCACGACCGCATCACAGTTGCGGGACAGTGTCGGATTCTCACCGACTTCGCTCTTGGCTCCTTGCGGAGCACCTTCGCCGCTGAGTATTCGATTTACGCAGTATTCTAGCAGCGCAAGCGTGTGCTGTCAACCCGTTTTTCGACCGGGCCAGGGCTTGATTTCCGGGAGGCAATTCGATATACTCCGATCTGGAAACAGGAATAGTTCTAGGTGCCCCCAACAGGGGGAGAATAGGGAAGCCGGTGCGAGTCCGGCGCGGGCCCGCCACTGTGAGTGGGGAGCGACCCCGCAAGAGGCCACTGCCGCAAGGTGGGAAGGCGCGGGAGAGCAGTGATCCACGAGCCAGGAGACCTGCCTAGAGCCTCTCGACCACACGCTCGAGGCCAGGCGTGGGTAAGTATAGCTTTGCCCAAAGCCCCTCGGCTAGCCGAAGTGCTGGTCGAGGGGCTTACTTTTCCCATTTCCCATGCCCTGGCGTGCCTTTGGGCGGAGGTGATAGGCCGAGATCGGCTGGCCGCCGGAGCGTCACGTTCGGCGCGCTGGCCAGCGCGCTGACCAACACGAACAGCGTAAGGAGGGCATAGTGATGATCTACGCGGACGTGAAGCCTGAGGACCGCGCCGTAACTCGGGAGGAACCCGATAGCGTCCTGGAGCGCCAGGGCGAGGAATTGATCCTCTACCGCCTGCAGTGCGCCCGGACCGCCAACGGTCTCTCGCACTACTACATGTACGGCGATGTCGCGCCGGAGGAAACGGTACTTTAGGCTCTCGAAGCAGGAGAGGCAGGCTTCGGCCTGCCTCTCCTGCCACAGACAGGAAGGATCGCTATGACTGTAGACTGGTCTGCACCCGCTCATCGATCCCTGAATACCTACGAGCTGGACGATCGTTGGGACGTCCTGCTGGACCCGGACCGCGTCTTCTGGGCGCTGGCGGCCAGGAACGCCAACGGCGCCAGGTCCGAGGCGGCTGCGGTACACTTCCGCGTGGCGCAAAAGCTCGAGGCTCGGCTACAACAGTTCCGCTTCACGACCCACGTGACCGCTCTTTACGTGAACCCGAACGACGCCTGCCACGCCGACTGCCGCTACTGCTACATTCCTCCAGAGATCCGGCGTAATGGGCCGCGGACGACCCGCGCCCAGCTCGAGACCGTGCTCCAGAAGGCCGAGAGCTACTTTTCACCGTTGGACCTCGCCGGACGCAAGCCCGTCATCATCTTCCACGGCGGCGAGCCCCTCGTCGCGAAAGACGTCGTCTTCTGGGCGATCGAGCGGTACTCCGGCGCCTTTGCTTTTGGGCTCCAGACCGACGGCGTGCTGTTGACCGGGGAAGACGTCGCGTTTCTCCGAGAGAGGCGCGTCAGCGTGGGCATCTCCCTCGACTCCCACGACCCCCGGATTCACTCCTATCTTCGCCGCGCGCCCGGAGGGGAAAGGGCCTTTGCCAGGACGGTTGGAGCTATCGAGGCCTTCGACGGATATCCGGGCCTGAACGTGGTGACCACGATAACGAAGCACAACGTCCACGGATTGGCCGACCTAATCGGCTTCCTGCACGAGCGCAAGGTCCCGGTGGCGATGATGAACCCCGTCCGGATCACCCAGCCCTACGCCCGGGCTTTTCAGCCAGACTGTGACACGCTGCTGGAAGCGTTCACCGAAGCGGTCTGGCGAGCGCTGGACCTCTCTGACCAGTCCGCCCAGCCGATCCTGATCGGGGACTTCTCGAACCTGGTCCTGGC
>JAJYNV010000457.1 GCA_021786135.1 Bacillota bacterium | reverse complement strand
GGTGGAGGCTCTGCACCTCAGCTATATCCGCGCCGGAGCGGATGTCATCCAGACCAACACCTATGCCGCGAATCGCATCCAGCTGAGGCCGTTCGGGCTCGAGGACCAGGTCCACGAACTGAACGTGCAGGGCGCCAAGCTAGCCAGGCGGGCGCGGGAGGTCGCCGGCCGGCACGTTCTCGTCGCGGGCTCGCTCGGTCCGCTCGGTGTGACGGCTGGCGGCGCGCTGCGCCTCTCTGCCGAGGAGATGCGCGCCGCGTACGAGGAGCAGGTGGCGGCGCTCCTCGCGGGCGGCGTCGACCTCTTCCTGATCGAGACGCAGTCCGACCCTGTGGAAGCGGCTACGGCGCTCGCGGTGGTACGGCAGACTTCGGAGCTCCCCGCCATCCTGAACTTCTCCTTCGCCGAGGGTGATCGGACCTTGTCCGGGTTCTCCGTGGCCGAGGTGGTACGCATCCTCAGGGATGGCGCGGGTGATCCGCCCGACCTCTTCGGGGTCAACTGCAGTCTCGGACCGTCGCACGCCGTGCGCATCCTCCACCGTCTGCGTCGCGCGGGTCTCCCCGGCCCGTTTGCCATCGCCCCGAACGCCGGCCCGCCCATGCGGGTCGGGGGCCACATCGACTACCTCGGCACGCCCGAGAAGTTCGCCGCCCTCCTGCCTGAACTGGTAAGGCTGGGGGCACGCGTCGTGGGCGGCTGCTGCGGCACCGATGCCGCCTACGTGCGGGCGCTCCACGCTGCGCGCGCGGAGATGGGCGGCCAGGTGCGGGACGCTCCCGGCACCGAGGTGCACCGCTCCGTCCCGCTGCGTCCGCGCAGCGAAGAGGCACCGGTGCCGGTCCGTCCCGCCACGGGACTTGCCGGGCGCCTTGGTCGGGAGTTCCTCTACGGCGTCGAGCTCGACCCGCCGAAGGGCAGCGTCGTGACGAAGTTTCTCGGCGATGCCGCCATCGTCCGCGAAGCCGGGGCCGACTTCGTCAACGTCGGCGACAGCCCGATGGCGCGCGTGCGCATGGCGGCGCTCGCCTCGGCCCACCTCCTGCAGCGGGAGACGGGGCTCGAGACGATCGTCCACATGACGACCCGCGACAGGAACCTCGCAGCGCTCCAGGCGGACCTCCTCTCGGCGCACGCCCTCGGCCTGCGCCATGTCCTCGCCCTGACCGGAGACCGGCCGCAGCCCGGCGGCTTCGGCGTCTTCGAGGGCGACTCCGTGGGGCTTCTCCAGGTTATCGACGGACTCAACCGAGGGCACGATCTGGGCGACGACGCGATCGGCCAGCCTACGAGCTTTCTTGCGGGCTGCGCCTGCGACCCTGGGGCGGAGGACATCGAGCACGAGACAGGGCGCCTGCGGCGCAAGCTTGCGGCCGGAGCCGCCTTCGTCATGACGCAGCCCCTCTATGAGAGCGCCCCGCTCCTGCGCCTCCTGGACCGGCTGCACGGTCCGCCGCCGGTGCCGCTCATCCTGGGCCTGATGCCGCTCTACAGCTACCGGCATGCGCTCTACCTGCACGCCGAGGTGCCGGGCATCTCGATCCCGGAGCCTGTGCGCCAAGCGATGGAGGCGGCGGGGGAGCACGGGCTCGAGGTGGGAATGAGCCTCGCCGAGGAACTCCTCGCCGAGCTCCGGCCCCTGGTCCAGGGCGTCTACATCGTCCCATCGTTCGGCAAGGTGGCGCCGATAGCCGCCCTGCTGGAACGGTCCCGGCAGCAGCAGGCAGCCCGGGACCGGCAGGTCTCGAACTGACTCCGCGAAAGGTTGTGTCAGGCCAAGTGGCAATCGCATCGAACCTCGGCTTCCCCCGCATCGGCCGCAACCGTGAACTCAAGCGTCAGACGGAGTCCTTCTGGCAGGGTGAGACGTCCGCCGAGGCGCTCGTGGCCGCTGGACGGCAGCTGCGCGCGGAGCACTGGCAACTCCAGGCCGCCGCCGGGATCGGATCCGTGCCGGTGGGCGACTTCTCCTTCTACGACCACGTGCTCGACGCCGCGACGATGTTCGGCGCGGTGCCCGAGCGCTACCTCGCCTACGGCGAGCCTGGCGCCCTCGGCAGCTACTTCGCGATGGCCCGCGGTGTGGCGGGACCCGGCGGTGTCGCGCCGCTCGAGATGACGAAGTGGTTCGACACCAACTACCACTACATCGTGCCGGAGCTCCGGCGGGATGCCCAGTTCTCCCTCGCCTGGCCGAAGCTCCTCGCCGAGTACCGGGAGGCGCAGGGGCTCGGCATTGCCGGCCGCCCCCAGCTGATCGGGCCGATCAGCCTCCTGCGCCTCAGCCATGCGGCAGACGGCGCATTCGACCCCATCGAGCTCCTGCCGCGCCTTGTGCCGGCCTACGGGGAGCTGCTCGCCCAGCTCGCGGCGGCCGGAGCGGACATGGTGCAGATCGACGAGCCGGTGCTCGCGACCGATCTGCCGCAGGAGGTCCTCGAACTCTTCCCGCAGGCGTACGCGGCGCTCGCCGAAGCGGCAGGCGGCATGGGCATCCTGCTCGCCAGCTACTTCGGCAGCCTCGCGGGAAGGCTCCCGCTGCTGCGGGACCTGCCGCTGAGGGCGCTCCACCTCGATCTCGTCCGCGGGCCGGGGGACCTCGCGGAGCTTCTCAGGCTGGGCGTGCCGCAAGACCTCACGCTCTCGCTCGGCGTCGTCGACGGGCGCAACGTCTGGCGCACGGATCTCGCAAGGGCATTCGCTCCCCTCAAGGCGGCCAGGGCCGCGATCGGGACCGAACGCGTCTGGGTGGCGCCCTCCTGCTCGCTCCTGCATGTGCCGATCAGCCTTGCGTCCGAAGAGAACCTCGATCCGGAACTCAAGAACTGGCTCGCCTTTGCCCTCGAAAAGCTGGGCGAGGTCCGCCTCCTGAGCCAGGCGCTCGACGCGGGGGAGGCGCATGCGGAACTCTTCGCCGCGAGCGATGCCATCAGGCGCTCCCGCGCGGCGTCCCTGCGCAGGACGCGGCCGGAAGTGCAGCAAAGGCTCGCCGCGTTGACGCGGGCCGACGCCGAGCGTCCGACGCCGCATGC
>JAJYNV010000139.1 GCA_021786135.1 Bacillota bacterium | reverse complement strand
TTGCCCCAGCCACGCCGCCCGGCACGGCCCGCCCATCCCGGACCTGCAGCCAGGAACCCTCGCGGAGGCCCAGGACAGGCACGTCGTTTTCCTCCAGGAACTGAAGGAGGCGCTGTTCGCGCGTCTCCCCCATGTGCGTGCTGTCAGGAACCGGATCGACGTAATGCGGATTGATCTGCAAAGGAATCAGGCCAAGCGCGTCGAGAGAGTCGACCTCGACGATCGGCATGTCGTTCGTTGTGCGGATGGTAGGGCATGCGACGTTGGAACCGGCACTCGCCCCAAGGTAAGGCGTCCCATCCTCCACCCGGGCACGCATCAGTTCCAGCAGGCCACGGTCGCGCAGCGCGCGCAGCAGACGGAAGGAGTTCCCGCCGCCCACGAAGATCGCTTCTGCGTCACGCAAGGCAGCCGAGATGTCCGCCACCTGGTGGGCACCGTCGACGCGCATGCCTATCGGCGCGAGGGCGTCCTGAATGCGGCGGGTGTAGCCATCGTGGTCCCTGCCGGCAAACGGAAAGAACAGCAGACGCCTCCGATCGCCCAAAAGCGCAGCGATTGCCCCGAGGGCATGTTCAAGGAACCCTCTGCCGTGAACGACAGAATTGGAAAGCAGCAGAAGGTCACGGCGCATCGAAATGTCCCCCTCGTGTCGAATCCCGCTCAGGGCCGCCGCGGACGCCGGCCGTCATTCCAGGAGCGTCCGCGCCCGAGGGCTAGCCAGGCCGCAACTTGGCAAGCCTTTGAGCCACCGCCCTGCCCACCTCGTCCGTCGTCCGGCTGCCTCCGAGATCCGGCGTTCTCTCCCCGTCCCTGATGGCGACCTCGATGGCCTGTAGCACCAGTGCCGACCAACCCGGGTGGCCGAGGTGCTCGAGCATCAGCGCCACAGACCAGATAGCGGCGATCGGGTTCGCGATGTTGCGGCCGGCGATATCGGGCGCCGACCCATGCACCGGTTCGAAGAGAGAAGGAAAGCGGCGCTCGGGGTTGAGGTTCGCGCTCGCTGCGAAGCCGAGACCGCCCGCGATTCCCGCACCGAGGTCCGTCAGGATGTCACCGAAGAGATTGGACGTGACGACCACCTCGAAGCGGCCCGGGTCCTGCACGAAGAACATGGCGGCCGCATCAACGAGATAGCTCCTGCTCGGAACGTCGGGATACTCCGAAGCCACCTCGCGGAAGACCCGGTCCCAGAAGACACCGCTGAAGTTCATCGCATTGCCCTTGGAGACACTCGTCACGCTCCTGCCGAGGTGCCGACCGAGTTCGAAGGCGTAGCGGACGATGCGTTCCACGCCGCGCCGCGAGAAGACGGTCGTCTGCAGCGCCATCTCCATCTGGCGGTCGCCAGGATAGAGGAAGTCCCCCTTACCGCTGTACTCGCCTTCCGTGTTCTCGCGCAGCACCAGCATGTCGATATCTTCCGGGCGCCGGTCCTTGAGCGGGCTCTGAGCCCCCTGCAGCAAGCGCACCGGTCTGAGGTTCACGTACTGATCGAAGCCCTGCCGGATGGGCAGCAGCAGACCCCACAGCGTGACGTCGTCAGGCACCCGCGGGTCTCCCACCGCACCAAGCTCGATCGCATCAAACGCCTTGAGGTAGTCGAGAGCTCCCCTGGGCATCATGGTGCCGTGTGTCAGGTAGTGCTCCGTGCCCCACGGCAGCTCCTCGAACTCGAACGTGAGGCCGGGATCGAGAGCAGACACCTGACGCAGCACGCGGACAGCCTGCGCCGTCACTTCCGGACCGATCCCGTCGCCCGGGATCACCGCGATCCGATATGGCAACTTCCTCGGCCTCCCGCTGGATCAGTCTCGGGCTTGACGCCGCAGCAGCCGCTCCGGTGCGAGATAGTCGGGCAGCGGAATGTCCGCCGGCAAATCGGGAGCGGGCACGGGCGCATCAGGCGCCAGCCTGAGGGGAATGACGCCTGCCCAGACTGGAAGATGCAGGTCCGTCTCGCTATCCGACGGCGGACCACTGCGCACCTTGGCGGATGCCTCGTCGAGCCCGAGGCGAAGAACCCGCGTCGCGCGCACTTCGTTCTCGTTCGGCTCACGGGCGTCCTCTGCCCTGCCTTCTACAACCCGATCCACCAACACTCTCAGCGCCCGGCGCTTCTCCTCTGGGTCCGACACTTCTTCAGCCCTGCCGACGACCACGACCGAACGGTAGTTCATGGAGTGGTCGTAGACCGAGCGGGCCAGCACGAGCCCGTCCAGAATGGTGACAGTGAGGCAGATATCGTGTCCGGCACAGGCCGAGAACATGGCGTTCGCTGCCGCACCGTGCAGGTAGATCGTCCGTCCCTCACGCGCATGCACCGTCGGCAACACCATCGGCTGCCCTTCGGCGATGAACCCCACGTGGCAGATATACGCCTCGTCCAGAATCGCTTCGATCACCTGAGGGCTGTAGACGCCCCGTTCCGGGTGCCTGCGCACCTGCATGCGCTCGCTCGCCACGCGTGCCATCCGGTCCACACTTCCCGTCATAGCCTCAATGGTCGGCGTCCACGCCGCCCCAGGAGACGAACTTGGTCTCGAGAAACTCGTCGATGCCCTCGAGGCCACCTTCGCGGCCGAGCCCGGACTCCTTGTAGCCCCCGAACGGTGCCTGGGCTGTGGAGAACGCGCCGTCGTTAAGGCCCACGATGCCGTACTCGAGCGCTTCCGCGACACGCCATCCCCGTGCGGCGTCGCAGGTAAAGAAGTAGGCCGCGAGCCCGTACTGGGTGTCGTTTGCGAGCGCGACCGCCTCCCGCTCGTCCCGGAACGAGGCGATCGCGATCACAGGCCCGAAGGTCTCCTCGCGCATGACAAGCATCTTGGGCGACACTTGGGTCAGCACGGTCGGCTCGACGAAGTAGCCTGGTCCCGCAACGACGCTGCCGCCAAGCCGCACGGTCGCACCCAGCTTGATAGCGTCCTCGACATGCGAGAGCACCTTCTGGCGTCCACCTTCGGAAATCATCGGCCCGATCTCGACGCCATCGTCGAGGCCGCGTCCAATGCGCATGTGGCTCACCT
>JAJYNV010000409.1 GCA_021786135.1 Bacillota bacterium | reverse complement strand
ATGAGGGGACTCGAACCCCCGACCCCCAGGGCCACAGCCTGGTGCTCTAACCAACTGAGCTACATTCACCAGATCGCATGCGACATGATATCATCCGCCGCATGCCTCGTCAACGAACAGCGAACCCCGCGCGTCACGCCGCAAGGCGCATGTCGCGGCCGCCGCGGCGAGTTCGGGCAGCTCCGTCGCCAGGCGATTCCGGAAGATCGCAGGATCGCCTGTCGTGGCGCAGCGAACGCGCCCCCGTTCGTCGCCCGTGCCCAAGTCGCGTGCGAGTTCCGTCGCAAGCATCTCGCCTGGATCGTAGAGGCGCGCCCATCCCGACGTCAGCTCCGTCAGCACGGCCGTGAAATGCGGCAGGTGCGTGCAGCCGAGCACGACCGCGTCGCAGTTCGCCTGCCGGAGTTCGGCCAGGGGCGCTCTGGCCTCCGTCGCCACCTCGGCGCTCGATGCGCCACCAGACTCGGCCAGGGCGATGAGTCCGGGGCACGCCACCTCAAACACGGGCTTTGCGATCGCATCGCGATAGGCATGCGTGTTGCAGGTGTTGGTCGTCGCGAGCACGCCCACCCGCCGGACAGCGCCGACGCCGCGCGCAACAGGGGCGATCACGCCGTGCACGGGTCCGCCGAAAGCGCGTTCGGCGGCATCGAGAGCCAGCGCGCTCGCCGTGTTGCAGGCGAGAACGAGCGCCTGCGCACCCTCGCGACGCGCGAGCGACGCAAACGACGCGACATCGCGACGCACGTCCGCGGCTGGCCGGTCGCCATACGGGAAATGCTCCTGATCGCTGAGATAGAGGTAATCCCCCTGCGGCAGCCGGCGCCAGAGAGCGGCCAGTACGGTGAGTCCGCCGATGCCGGAGTCGAACAGCGCAATCAAGAACTGGACCTCCTCGCGGCTTTGGGTGCAGGAGCCTGGGTGCGACGGGCGAAGCGACGCGGTGATGAGGTGACCCGGCTGTGTCGGGTCAAGGGTCCAAAGGAGGCTCCGATCGATGAGCGAATCCTGGTCCGGGCTGCGTGCGGTGGTGGTCGGGGCGCAGGGCACCGTCGGCGGCGCGATAACCCGGGCCTTGCGCGAAAGCGGCGCGCGCGTCGCCACCATGGTTCGCAAACCGTACGTCGATCCCGTGCCGGGTCTTGAGGTCATCGTCTCGCCTCTCGCCGACCCCCTGCAGGTGCGCGAAGCTTGCCGCCAGGCGGCGCAGGGTCCCGTGGACGCCCTCTTCATCGCGAGTGGCGCCTATGCGGGCGGAAAAGTGATCGATGCGACGCCGCCCGATGTCTTCGAACATCTTCTCTGGACGAACGCCAGGCTTCCCTTCTATCTGCTGCAGGGCCTGCTCGGCCCCCTGCGCGAGCGGAAGGGGCGCGCCGTCCTGATCGGCGCCCTCGCGGCCGAGGAACCCCGCTCCGGGCAGGCCGCATACGCCATGGCCAAGTCCGCCCTCCATAGTATGGTGCGCTCGGCGGCGCGCGAACTGCAGGGCTCGGGCGCCGCCATCAACGCCCTTATGCCGTCCGTGATCGACACCCCGGCGAATCGCCTCGCCATGCCGCAGGCGGACCCGGCGCTCTGGGTCTCGCCCGCGCGCCTGGCAGAACTCGCGCTGTCGCTCGCGGCTCCATCGGCCACGGGCCTGCAAGGCGCCCTCATCCCGGTGCGCGGCGGTCTCTAGTCGCCTGCCTCCAGATGCCCCGCACCTATCTGCTGCAAGAGGGGCAGAACGTCAGCGGGCGCTTCCAGCACCCAGTCGGCGCCGGCTGCCTCGAGGGCTTGCGCGCCCGCCCAGCCCCATGCCGCACCGATCGCCGGCAGGCCGGCCGCCCTGGCGGCCGCGATGTCCGTCGGCGCGTCGCCCAGATATGCGACCGGCTGAGACCCGAGTTGGCGCATGGCGTGCAGGATCGGGTCGGGACTCGGCTTGTGCCGCTGGGTATCTTCCCGGCACACGACGCACTTGAAGCCATGCCGCCAGCCCAGGCGTCCAAGCTCCCGCTCGACTGCCCATCGGCGCTTGGATGTCACGATGCCGGCGTCCAGGCCGATGGTCGGCAGGCGCCCGAGGAGGTCCGCGACGCCTGGGAAGGCCGCGATGCTCTCCTGTTCGCGGCGATAGAGCGGTTGCATCCTGCGCCAGATGTCTAGGTAGATGTCAGGCTCCATGCCAGCAGATGCAGCGTCGTGCGCCACGAGAAACCGAACCAGGTCCCCCTCGTCGACGTGGAGGCCGCGGTCGCGAAAGGCGCCTGCCGCCGCCCTGAGGTGTGCCGGGCCGGAATCGACGAGCGTTCCGTCCAGATCGAAGAGCACGAACACCCGGCGTGCCTCCTCCCATCCCTCCCGACGTCCTGGCAGGAGGGCGCGTGCCGTTTGCAAAACTCTCGCACAGGAGGCGGTAGCTCTGCAAGCCGCACGCGGACATTCCCTGCCACCCGACGCGGCGGTCGAACGCCTCGAGCGCACCCTCCCCAAGGAGATCGTCCTGCCCGCAGGGCGGCCATCCGCGGTGCTGGTCCTGCTCTACCCGAGCCAAGGGCGGCTGCGCGTCACGCTGACGCGACGCACGGACGACCTCGCGCATCACAAGGGGCAGATCGCGTTCCCTGGCGGATCCTGCGACCCCGGTGACCGTGATTACTGGTCGACCGCGCTCAGGGAGTCGCGGGAGGAGGTCGGACTCCTCGGCTCGCCACGACGCCTCGGCTTCCTGCCGCCGATCTTCATCCCAGTCTCCGGCTTTGCCGTCGCGCCGTGCGTTGGCCACCTGCCCTTGCCGCCCGAGTTCGCGCCGCATGCGGGCGAGGTGGCGGAACTCCTCGAGCCGGTGCTCGACGATCTCTGGCCGGTCGAGGACTGGGAGGACGTTCCCCTGCGGACGGGCGGCTCCGTGCATCTGCCGTACTACCGGTGGCATGGCCACAAGATCTGGGGTGCCACTGCACGCATGCTCCATGCCCTGCGTCTCTGCCTCGAGCCTTGAGAGGCGTGTAGCCGGCCTCCTGCGGCCGGGTGGTCCGCTGCTATGCTTTC
>JAJYNV010000055.1 GCA_021786135.1 Bacillota bacterium | reverse complement strand
GGGCTTCGTCAGCGAATTCGACGACGTGGTCGGACGGGCGGACTTCTGGCTACACGGGCACGTGCACGATAGCTTTGACTACAAGGTTGACAACTGCCGTGTCGTAGTCAACCCTCGCGGCTATCCGCGCAACCGCAATAGCGTGGACAACGTGCGGCAGCTCGAGTTTGAGAACCCGGCGTTTCAGTGGGTATGCCTATTGGACGTATGACGGGTTCCGTGGGCAAGCACTTGCTGGGGGAAGCAGCCCGACAGGCCATCAGGAGGACGCAGACCGTCCGCCGGCGGGCCCATCGAGGTGATGGGCTTTGGCACCATCGGGTCGGACGTGCTCGGTGATGTGTTCGTCAATGGTGTGAGCCGTCGGTTACGCCGGCGAGTCGAAACCGGGTTGTTGGGTGTAGTGGGCGAGTGTTGCCAGCATCGGTGTCACCGGGGCATTTCACTGATGCACGAGTAGAGCGCTAAGTCGGTGTCGTCGGGAGGGCGGAGGAGAGGTTACGCTCGTGCCAAGCGGGGCTGTCCGATTTTTTGTGTTTGGGGCGCTGGAAGACTTGTCCACGGCGCCGGACGTCGCTGGCGACGAACGGACGGCGCGGTGGGCAAGTCGGGTTCATTGTCACACCCCCGGGCGGGTGAAGCGATCACCGTATGCGATCGCGAACTGGTTCATCGCCGCCCGCCATTCCCTCACGGCCTGGGCCCGGTGCTCCGTGATGTTGCGTAGTGCCAGCCAGATCAGCTTGGTCGCCGCGTCGTCACTGGGGAAGTGACCGCGGGTCTTGATGATCTTGCGCAGCCGGCTATGCAGACTCTCGATGGCGTTGGTCGTGTAGATCAGCCGCCGCACGTCGGGTGGGTAGGCGAAGAACGGGATCACACGGTCCCAGGCACGCCGCCACGACGCCGCCACGGTCGGGAAGCGCTGCCCCCAGGGGGCACGCTCGAACTCGTCCAGGGCAGCCTCTGCAGCCTCGGCGCTGGGGGCCGTGTAGACCGGCTTCAGGGCCGCGGCCAGCAGCTTGCGCTCCTTCCAGCTCGCCAGCTCCAGCGAGTTGCGGATCAGGTGCACGATGCAGGTCTGCAGGGTCGTCGACGGGAAGGCTGCGCCCAGCGCCTCGCCGATGCCCTTGAGGCCGTCGGTGACGGCGATCAGGATGTCGGCCACCCCGCGCGTGCGCAGATCGTTGAACACCTTGAGCCAGAACTTCGCTCCCTCGGTGTTCTCGATCCACAGCCCCAGGATGTCGCGGGTGCCGTCGGGCAGGATCGCCAGCGCCAGGTAGATCGCCTTGTTGCGCACCACCGCGTCCTCGCGGATCTTGACCCGCAGCGCGTCGAAGAACACCACCGGGTACATCGGCTCCAGCGGCCGCGCCTGCCAGGCCGCCACCTCGGCCATCACCGCGTCCGTGACCGTGCTGATGAAGTCCGGGGACACCTCGGTGCCATACTGCTCGGCCAGGAAGCCCTGGATCTCGCGCACCGTCATGCCTCGGGCATACATGGCGATGATCTTGTCGTCGAACCCGGTGAAGCGGCGCTCGTGCTTGGGGATCAGCAGCGGCTCGAAACTGCCGTCCCGGTCGCGGGGAACCTCCAGGCGCAGCGGCCCGTCCTCAGTCTGCACCGTCTTGCCGCTGGTGCCGTTGCGCTGATTGCCACCGCCCTCGGGCTTGGCCGCCCCAGGCGCGTAGCCCAGATGGTGCGACAGCTCCGCCCCCATGGCGCGCTCAATCAGCGCCTTCTTGAACGCCATCGAGGCGGCCTGCACCGCCTCCGCACTCATCGGACCCTGGACGAACTGGTCGATCAACTCCTTCGGGATCGTCGGCAGCTCAGCCGCCGGCTTCCTCTTCCTTCTCGTGGTCGTGGGCATACATGCTCCTCATCATGGTCATGCTATGCCCCGAACACAAAATTTCTGACAGGCTCTGCCAAGCCGCCACCGCGGGACGCATCCCCCAGCAGCCGACACAGGTCTGACGCACGAGCCTCCTGTGTGAGTTCACGCACCTGGTCGTCCGACATGCCTCTGACGAACTCGACCACGCCAAGGTACTCTTGGTCGCAGTCCGGCACGCTCACGCTTTGGTCCTCACGCGAAGGGGCTCCGTTGTAGGCAAGGCGGTGCCCGCAGGGCGGGGCAGCTTCCGCAGCTCTCCTTGGTCGTGCCGCGTCTTGGCGGTGGCTAGCATCCGGGCAACGCCCGCTTGCTTCAATGTAAGCAGGTCTTTGCTGATGTCCTTGTGGTCGTGCTTGGCCATTGCTACCGTTTCGCTAATTTGGAGGCGGCGGTGTTGTCCTTGCTTCCTAATACATTTCCCTACGTCCCGGGAGCACCGAACTTGCTCATCAAGGATGCGCCTGGCCTCATTCGTCTTAATGAGATACACGCGGACAAGAGCACGCATCTCTGCATGTTCAAGTACGTCGCTTACCCTTCTCTACACCGCGGTGACACGGGCGCAGCACCAAGTCATTCTTGTGGGCGACCCCCAAGCGGCTCGGGATGCCGTCCAATCACCTCCACGCGTTCACGACCGGAGGGTTGCACTTGACCTCGCAGTCAAGCGCTGCCTGGAAACAGCGCTGCTCGCGTGAAGCGCAACCAGTCCTACGCACGTCTGTGCAGACCACAGGTGGCATCAAGCGCAGTGGACGTGGCAAGCCTCCGCCCTCATGCCAAGGAGACCTTTCGGAACCTCTCTGCGCCCAAAAACTCGAACTTCCGCTCGAACAGCGCCGCAAGACGAATATCGGCAGTCGCAAAGAAGACTTGCTTATCAGCGCGCAACGCGAGTTCTCGAAGGTAGTCTAAGAATGAAAGTGCATTCAAGTCGTCGATATGTGCAACCGGGTCATCAATCAGGAGCACTGGTGGAGCACTCTTTGCGCTCTCATTGGAGGCGAGGAAAATCGAGAGCGCTAGGGCGGCACGCTGGCCGGTACTGACTTGGTCGATGGCATGACGGGCGTCGTCGTCTTTGTGAACTAAGAATCCGTGCTCGTCGTCGAAAGCACCCAGCTCATATTCCGGGGGCGAGTGGATT
>JAJYNV010000225.1 GCA_021786135.1 Bacillota bacterium | reverse complement strand
TCTTGCGTTTGCTAACGGATTTGCTGACGCTTGTCAAGAACCGCCAGTTGCGTTCTGTCTACCCGCCGGTTTCGCGGCGAAGCATGCATCCAATAAGCCCCATCTAGACTTCCGTCGGTGCTGGGCTAGTGCCAGTGCCGCCCGCTGTCGCTACTCCTGAAGAGGAGTCCATCCGGCGTGAGCAGCCAGAGGTCGCTGCTTCCCGTCCGGACGAGTTGCACGGCCCGCAGGCCGGCCCGCCCACCCAGGTTGACGCGCTGCCAGGGACCGCCCGGGATCGAGCGCAGGGCGTACCCCGTGGATGACGTCGCGACCAGGAGGCCGGGTGCAAGACTGCTGAGCCCCGTCGTGGAGCTCAACGGTTTCGGCAGCCAGCTCCAGCTCCAAGTCCGGCCGCCGTCCGCCGTACGCCAGATGGCGGCCCGGCATGGTGGGCAGAGGTTGCCTAGGGCGTAGCCACGACGGGCAGATGTGAAGGCGAGGCCCGTGAACTGCCAGGACCCGTCGATCGCATGTACAAGCGTCGGCCGGGAGGAGCCCGAGGCGATGCGCCAGAGGGTGGTGGGACAGTTGCGCTTGCCCATGCAGCCGATCGACTGGCCCAGCAGGAGAAGGCCGTCGCGTTCGGTCGCAAGGCCATAGATCCGCACGTTGGTCAAACCCGGCCAGGCGAGCGCACGCCAGGTTCGGCCGCCGTCACGCGTCGCGAACAGCGGTCCCTGCGGGCCCGCTGCCCAGCCGTTCTGGCCGCTGGCGAAGGCCAGCATGTTCACTACATGTCCGGCGGCCTCCCGGGGCAGTTCCCCGACTTGCCGCCAGCGCCCGCCCCTCTCCGAGAGGACGTCCTGCGGATCGAGGGCCGTGCCGATGCCTACCAGGTTCCCGGCGGGGGTGCGGGCAACCGTGACGGTCGGAGCGAGGGCAGGATATACCTGCCGCCACGTGCGCCCACCGTCCGCTGTCCAGGCGACAATCGGAGCGCAGACGGCGGGCATGAAGCACGTTTGCGCCGTGCCGCCGCCGCCGGCTACCCAGCCGCGCTCAGGGCTGAGGAAGCCCGACCCGACCAGAATATTGGGAAACGTCCAGGCCCGCGCCCAAGTCGTCCCACCGTCGGACGTCCGATAGACAGTGTTGGATATCGGCGGCCAGCCTTCACAGGCGGTGAGACCGGAGCTGACCATAGCCCCGCTTTGCGCGGTGCGCATTGCGAGCTGCAGGGAACCCACGCAGTACGTCGTGAAGACCTGCCTCCAGGTGTGCCCGCCATCGTCAGAGCGAAAGATGTAGTTCTCGCAGCCGCCGTTGCCGACGGCTGCCGCATTGCAGAAGGTGACGAAGTCTGTAGCACCGACGATGCTGAACCTGCTCTGGACCGGCTCGAAGCCGCCGTCTGGGCGCGTTAGGACTGCGAGGGGCGACCACGTCCGCCCGCCGTCCCTGGTCTCGTAGATATGCCCCGTGTCGTCGAGGCCGAGACCGTTGGACGCATTCGAAAACCCGACACCTGCGAACTGCGGCAGACGCCCAGGTGGAGCGAGGGCCCGCCATTGCTGGCCCCCGTCGGTCGTCGCGTAGAGCACGGAGCGGTTGGGGCAAGAGATCTGCTGGCAGGTCGGGCTCTCTTCAACGAAGGCCCGCTCCCCTTGGGACCAGAGGATCTCGTACTGCCCTGGCGGCGGGCCCGCCCGCCGCCAGGCTAGGCCGCCGTCCGCCGTCGAGAAGATCAGGTCAGTGCACTTGCCGCGACCACTCAGGCAGCCCGGGGTCACGGCCACGCCAAACCCCCGCCTCGCATCGGCGAGACGGACGTCCTGAAAGGTCCAGCCCGCGGGGCTTGGCAGCGTCCGCCACGTCGTCCCACCGTCCTGCGTCGCCATGAGTTGCGAATCGGCCTGTCCCTGGGTTTCGCCGAGGGCAAGACCATGCTCGGGGTCAGCGAAGCTGGCAAACCGGAAGTCGGCCGGACGCGGCGCGAAGCGGGCGACCACGGCCGACTCGGTACTAGCGGGTCTCTTGGAGTGCGGGCCGGCGCAGCCAGTGATCAGCCCGCCGCATGCGAGTGCGGGCAGCAGGACGCGCCACACGTTCCGCACGTCAGCGCCTCCCTCACGTGATCTCGGCAGAGTCCTGGGGCACGGACGCGCTTTCCATGTCTTGGGATGCTTGTCCTGCAACCTGCCTCTGAGCACAACCCTGCGCGGCCAGGTGCATCTGCGGCAAATGGCACGACCGAGCTGTAGCCCGTTCGAATCCCGCCGACAAACTGGGCGTCAACTTGGCTCTACCCTCTATCGACGAGTTCACCGAGGTGCATCTCGCTCGGGTATCGAAACATCGGCGCAATGCTAACGGAGGGCGCCCAGGGCCGAGAGGGATCATGAGCGCGCCTGGCCTGTCTGGATCTGGCGACTTGACGAAGGCCATCCCGTGCCCGGTCCTGTCGTAAAGGCGACCTTGGAGTTGGATGCGATCGGGCAGCGCGCGGACCTGTAAGATCACATCTCCCGTGCCGTCCCGCACCTCCAGGGCGTCGTCGGAGTAGTTGCGGTCGAAGCCACGTCCAGGGTTCACATGCCATTCGTTGTCAATGATCTCGGCGACCGCAGACCCGTCCGCGTCACGGATCAGCATGGTGAAGTTCACTCGCCCGTCCACCCGAGATACCCTCTGACCGCTGTCATCTATCATTCGAAAGATCGGCTGGCCCGGTGGCCCTGCGAATCGAAACACTGCGCCCGAGTCTCCGATTTCGAGTTGAGGGTATGCGACTGTTACGGGCGCAGACTGCACTGACTTGATGTTGCCTACGTAGGCATGCGCTCTTCTATCCCTGTCCACCTGCCTCTCAAGGAGCAGACGCCCTGCAGCCAGAAGGGTCCTGAGGCGACAGCCGCAAGGGACAGGCTCAGGTGTCGAAGCGCGGCTTGGTCTCCATCAGCCAGGAGAAATCCGCTCCCACCGCGTGTTCGTTCGGCGTCGCGCCACGCCGGAAGAGTCTTGCCCCAGCCACGCCGCCCAGCTCGGCCCGCCCATCCCGGACCTGCAGCCAGG
>JAJYNV010000126.1 GCA_021786135.1 Bacillota bacterium | reverse complement strand
ACGGCGATGGATGCGCCTCGACACCCGTAGACGCTATTCGGCGTTCTGCACCTGCTCGCCGCATGCGAAGCTATCTCTTTGATTTTAAAGCCTGGTGACCGGCTGTCTCGCCGATCAGCTACAGGTCCAGCTACAGCTTTTTCCCTGTCTCAAGCACCGGCCGACGGATTCGCGCTTTGAGTTGCGAAGCCCGTCGCCACGGTACCCTAGTGAAGGTCGGGTCGTTCCGCAGTGGCAGTGGCGGTATTTGGACTTCCACCGCGAGAACGTGCTGCGCGTTGCGCGCGGCGTCTCGGACGAACACGGGGGATGAGAATTCCGCGGCATAGGAGAACGGTCTGCGGACCGTGCGCCAGTCACATTGAGGACGCTCCCAGGGCGGCAGATCTGAGGATCAGCGTGGTGGATCACGGGATCTTCCCGGAAGCGGCGCCAATATGGCCACATGGACGTGAAAGTGCGCCAAGTCCAGCCGGGATTTACGCCGCGCCAGCAGGACGCTATCGCGCACACCCGCGGCAATCTGCAGCTCATCGCCTGCGCGGGTTCCGGCAAGACTGAGGTCGTCGCGCAGCGGGTTGTAACCCTGCTGCGGCCCGTTACAGCCGGCGGGCCAGGCTGCGCTCCCGAAAACATCGTCGCCTTCACGTTTACGGAGAAGGCAGCTGCGGAGCTCAAGGAGCGCATCCACAAGCGCTGCCAGGAGCAGCTTGGCGGCACTTTCGGCCTCGCAGACCTATACGTGGGCACGATCCACGGCTATTGCCTCGAGCTGCTCAAGACCGAAGTGCCAGAATACCTGAAATTCGAGGTGCTGAACGAGGTGCAGCTGTCGCTGCTCGTGGACCGGCACTCGAAGTCCTCCGGTCTGACGCAGAGCACGACTCTCAATGGCGTGCCCTTGAAGCGCTACATCGATACCAAGACCTACATCTCGGCGCTTGCCATCCTGCGTGAGGACGAAGTCATCGCTCCCGAGCTGCTCTCGGGAAACTCGGTCGCCAACAACCGCGCCAACTACGAGCGCCTCCTCCACGACAAAGGGTATCTGGACTACTCCGGCATCCTCGCAGAGGCGGTGCGGGAGCTGCGAGGGAACGAAGGTCTCCGCCAGCGCCTCGCTGCGCGCATCCGGCACATCATAGTTGACGAGTATCAGGACGTGAACCCCATCCAGGAGGCGGTCGCCGAGGAATTGCATGCGCTCGGCGCGAGCCTCTGCGTGGTCGGCGACGATGACCAGACCATCTATCAGTGGCGTGGCAGCGACGGGCAGGGCATCTTGGGGTTCGAGCAGCGGTATCAGCCGGTAACCTCGGTGCGACTGGAGGGGAATTTTCGCTCCAGCGAAGGCATCGTGGCGGTCGCCCGCGATTTCGTCCGCAGGGTGAGGCCGCGCCTCGAGAAGGAGATGAAGTCGACTGGGGCACAGACCTACGAGGAAGGAGATATTGTCGCGCTCGGTTTCGACTCGCCGGAAGCCGAAGCCGACTACATCGCGGTCGCCTGCCGGGAGCTGCACGGTGTTGGGTTGCGAGAGGGCGACGGGCAACGCGGTATCGCTTGGTCGGATATGGCCATTCTGCTGCGCTCCGTGCGCCGCGATGGGGCCATCATCACGGCGGCGCTCAGGCAGGCCGGCGTGAAATACATCATCACCGGCATGGACAATCTGTTCGAGCAACCGGAAGCCGAGGCGGCCCGCCAGCTGTTCTATTTCATGGCCGACAGGATCGACGAGGATACGGTGCGGGACGCCTGGATGCGCGCCGACCTCGGGATCACCGCATCCGCGCTGACTGGCGCCATAGAGGCAGCGGGCCGGGCGCGGAACGACATGAAGAAGGCCGGCCTGGGCCAGTTCCAGGTCTACAACCTGCAACGCCAGTTCATGGCCTTTCTCGAAAACGCTGAGCTGCGCGAAGAGCGCGTCCCCAACGAGCGCGGTGAAATGGCCCTTTACAACCTCGGCAAGTTCAGCCAAGTGATCTCTGATTTCGAGAGCATTCACTTCCGATCGGAGCCGGTGGAGAAGTACAAGAGTTTTGCCGGCTTTCTGGAACATCACGCGGAGAAGGCCTACCCGGAAGGTTGGCAGGACAACGCTTACGTGAGCCCGGACGCGGTGCGCATCATGACCGTGCACCAAGCCAAGGGCCTGCAGTGGCCAGCGGTCTTCATCCCGCAACTGGTCCGTAACCGCTTCCCGTCGAGAGGCGCCGGCGGCCGGACGCCCTGGCACCTCATTCCGGCCGCCGCCTTCGAGAATGCCACCCGCTACAAGGGCGGCGAGGCGGACGAGCGCCGACTGTTTTATGTGGCAGTCACGCGGGCACAGAAATTCCTGCACATGACCTGGGCGCCCACGGAAGGCAACAGCCATGCCCAGTCGCCCTCGGACTTCTTCGATGAAGTGCGCGAGTCGAAGTACGTCAAGCGCAAGCACCAGGACTACGCCGCCCGCATGCGCCTCCCGCCCCGTCCCAAGGCGTCGGTGGCCAACGTGATTTTGTCCTTCTCGGACATGAAGTACTTTCTGGAGTGCCCCTACCAGTTCAAGCTGCGCATCCTCTACGGCTTCAACGCGCCGTTGGCCGAGGCTCTGGGTTATGGCAAGTCGCTCCACGACGCGCTCGCGGAGGTGCACGGGCGTGCTCTGCGGGGCGAGGCAATCGATCCTGCCGAGGCGGCCACCCTGGTCGAGCGCCACTTGCGCGCGCCCTACGCTTATCCGGCCCTGCGCGAGAAACTCGCCGCCGCCGCCAGGCGGGTAATCGACGCCTACATCCGCAAGAACGAGCGCGACTTCAGCAAGGTGGAGTTCTCCGAGAAGGCGATTGAGATTGCGCTGGGCGACGGAGTCTCGGTGGTGGGCCGAATCGACCTGGTGCGGCGCCTGGATACGGGCGAGACCACGATCGTGGACCTGAAGTCCAGCGACCGCACCCAGTCCGACGAAGTCACGGAGACCCAGTTGCACATTTACGCGCTGGGCTACCAGGAGCTTACGGGACGGCGGGCCGACTACGTGGAAATCTACGAGCTCGACGATCAG
>JAJYNV010000117.1 GCA_021786135.1 Bacillota bacterium | reverse complement strand
CCGTCGCCTACGGCGTGATCTGGGACTACGGAACCTGGGCTATCACCTCAGGGGCGTTCCCGCTCTCTGCCGCAGCGCTCCGCAGCACGCTGAGATCAGAGGAGCAAGGGGCCTCCCGCCTGCATTGAACGACGGGGGGATCGCCCGCCTGCAGCCCAACACCCGGCTCCTTCTACTCCCCAGCGCCCAGCTCGAACCGACGAAGTGTCCGCCATCCAGCATCCTCTTCGACCAGCACATCAAGAAAAGACGCCCGGCATGCCAACGCCAGCCCAGCGGAGAGCTGCCTGCGAGCCCGCCGTGGAACCCTGCGGCGCTGCGCGATCGTAAGGTGCGGGACCACCTCGGCATATGCGCCAGAGTACGGTGGCCAGGCCGGCAGCGCACGAGACAGGGACTCTACAAGATCGACGAACTTCCCCTGCGGCTCCGGCACGAGGTAGAGGACGCCTGGGAAAGACCCGAGATCTACCAGCTCGAAGTCGAAGGGCTTGGTGCGCGCACAGACGTCCTCCAAGGCGCTAACCACGTCCCCGCGCAGCTCTTCGACGCTGGCAAACGGGTAGAGAACCGTAATGTGCGCAGGCATCCCGCGAGCCGCCGATGGATCGAAGCGCATCCGGCACGAGTCGATCAGCTCATTTCCGGCAACGGTCACAACTGCGGCTGATACCGCCCGGGTGGCGTCCACAACGGCGCCATCATAGGCTCGCCCGGGAGCGGCTCGCAGGATGTGAGTCGCGCAGCGCCTGTGCGGCAGGTACGGCAACCGTACGCCCATGGGACGGCGGGCCGCTAGTCTCACCGAAGTGATGAGCCAGTCCAGCGGAGGAACCGCCACCAACCTTCTCCGGACCGCATGGGACCTGTGCGCCGCCGACGTCGCGTTCCTCGCCTTGCGGCACGCGGACGGTGCCTTGCGGCTCACCTCCACCTTCCCTGAGCACGCGTCCTGGACGCCCGAGGTTCTATGCAAGATGGCCTACGGCGTCTGGGAAGACCCGGGCCTCGAGGGGGGAAAGGTCCTCGTTGCGCCAGCGCTCATCGATGATGACGCAGATGACGGCACAGGGCGCGGCGAAGTAGAGCCGAGCGGTGGAGCCCAGATGGACGAGCGAGACGCCACATCAGCGTTCAACGGCGGCCATCGCGTGACCATAGCGGCGGCGGCCGTCATCGACCGGGGAATTTCCGACGAGGTACGGGGGCTTCTGTGCGTCGTCAACCCGGCAACCGGCTACTTCGACGAAGACCAGCTGGATGCCCTCAACGGGCTTGCGATGCGTCTCTCGGCTCACATGAAAGCTCGCGAAGAGGTGTTCGGCTCAGCCCCAGCGTTGTGGCTCAGGGACCACCGGCAACCCGGACGACCCTTGGTCGACAGGCGCCATCCCGCCGCAGAGGAGGCTGCCAGGCAGATCCTCGCGTCCCAGGGCGCGCCGCCCGACGCTGCGGCTGCCGGCATCAGGACATCCAACGATCCGGTAGCGCGGACACACGATGCCTTGGCCGCGATGCTCGACCCAGATCCCGTGACGGGGCTGCCCGGCGCCGCAGTATTTCTTGCAAAGCTCGGACACGCCCTGGGCACCATCGAGAAGGGTGAGAACGAGCTGGCCATCCTGCTCCTCGAGATCGTCGACACGCCCGACTGCGAGCACGGGGCAGCATCGGCAGACGAGCTCGTGCGCGCTGCGGCAGCCCAACTCGAAGGCTGCGTTCGCCACGACGACGACATCGCGAGGGTGGCCCCAGGCGCCTTTGCAGTCCTTTGCAGGTTCCGCACCGGCGTTGACCGGGCATCCGTGCTGCAGGGAAGGCTCGTCGCGACGCTCAAAGAGGTCTTGGCGGAGACAGAGCCCCATGCGACCGTACGCTCATCCCTGGCACGGGCGACCCCGCAGGCGCTTCGGAGCCCTGAGGGGCTATTCCTCGAGGCCGTCGAGAACCTCGACGGCCCCTGAGCGCCTGCCTGAGCACTACAGCTTCTGCGGCCCGCGCGGGCGAAGTATGTGCTATGATCAGCCGGTCAGGGCATGATCGCAGATGGAGGAGCAGATGGGAATGCTTGTCGGCGGCACAGCTAGCAGGAGGGTGCGCAGGACGCCCGTAGCCCGTGCGGCGCGATTGGGGATCGGCGTGCTGGCCGCCTCGGCGATGGTGATGATCGGCGCCGGCTTGGGCGCTGCCGCAGCGCTCGCCACCTCGCCCGTCGGAGCGAGCACGGCGCACTCATCGCTTCCCCCGGTTAACGTCGCTGTTACGAACAACCCGACGGTCAACGTGGGCAACCTGCCGACCAATGGCCAGGGCAGGTTACGCGTCTCCCTACCGGCTGGCGCACCGCACAACTGGGGCTGGGGTCCGTGGGGTGAAGAAGTCACCAATAATACCCAGACCTACACGATGGTAAACGTCTCAGGACCCGGCGTGTTCAAAGGCGTCACCTGGGATTCGATTGCAAACATTGGGCCCTCCGTCGGCTGGTTCGACGGAGGGAACTGCGGAGCCTACGACGGGCAGATCTGGGTCTACATCGACGGGCATACCGCGCTCTGGACGGTCTTCAGCTGGATGGGGTGGCCGTCAGTCGGCTGGAACGGCAACACCACCGGCGAGTCGACGAACAGCCCCTTCTACCAGAACGACCCCGTCCTCGGCGGCAGCGTCACACCCTGGTGCAACGGCCAGGGCACAACAGGCTACTTCTGGCCGCCGGGCGGCATAGCCTTCAACAGCTCGCTCCAGGTGGTCATGCAGCCTGCGCCGTGGTGGCCGAACGGCGTGCCAGTCTGGATCGGCGCTCGGGCCTTCTTCACGACCGGCTACACCTCAGGGACCTGATCCCGGCAGGAGGCGGACCCGAGCTCGGGGATCTCCTGATCTCGGGGATCTTGAGCCGCTGCCAAGCGGAGAACCTCTAGCGCTGCTTCGCGGCCCTGCGCCATGGCCTCGACCACGCTCGACGGCCCGCGAAGAGCGTCTCCGGCGATCCAGAGCCGATCGGCGCACTGGCGCTTCGACGCGTCAAGCGCCGCCTGCCTCTCCAGCACGGCCAGCGCTA
>JAJYNV010000052.1 GCA_021786135.1 Bacillota bacterium | reverse complement strand
GGCGGGCGAAGCACAGGGCGCCTAAGTGCATCACGCTGCCTAACGGCAGTCTGCGCATCCGCCGGTCCGAGTACCAGCGCTGGCTGGCTGCTCACGAGGAAGCCGCCTGATGCCGGACGAGATCAGCTACGACGCTCGCGTGTATAAGACCGAGGTCTACAAAGGCAGCCGCGTCACCACCTACAAGGTGCGGTGGAAGGTTGGCCGCAGACTGTGGAAGGAAGCATTCCGGACCGCCGCGCAGGCCGACAGCTTCCGGAGTGCGCTGTTAACCGCGGCCCGCAAAGGCGAAGCGTTCAGCCTGGCAACCGGTAGGCCGACGGCTTGGGAGCGATACAGGGCCGAGCCTTCCTGGTATGACTTCGCCTGCCAGTACGTCGATATGAAGTGGAAGCTGGCCTCGGCTAAGTACCGCAAGGACATCGCGCGAGCCCTGACGGCCGCGACGCCAGCTCTGCTGGCTGCCGGACGCGGACGGCCCGACGACGCGGCCATCCGCCGAGCCTTGCTCCGGTACGGCTTCAACACGAAGCAGCGCGCCGATCCGCCCGACGACCTTGGCGAGACCCTGGCATGGATCACTCGTAACAGTCTGCCGGCGTCGGCACTGACGGGCGCACGCCCGAGAGTGCCCACAGCGAACGGGCGGCGGCTGGCAGCTCACCCGCCGCAAAGGCGTCAAAGCAGGCCAGGGCAAGGCGAAGCTCATGCTGGCACTGCCCGCGCCGCTCGTCGAGCAACTGAAGGCCCACCCCCGCCAGCAGGCCGCTGAACGCCTCGCCGCCGTTCAGCGTGGCGGGAGGAGTGGGACCTGGTCTTCTGCACGCCCCACGGCACGCCGATCTACTCGCGCGACGACTGGGCTGACTGGCACGCGCTGCTTCGAGCGGCAGGCGGCCGGGAAACCAGGGTTCATGACGCCAGGCACACTGCCGCCACCCTCCTGCTCGAGCAGGGCATCAGCGTGCGCGTCGTCCAGGAGATCCTGGGCCACTCCCAGCTCAGCCAGACCGAGCGCTATACCCACGTCACCCGGGCCATGAGCCAGCACGCAGCGGACCGCATGTCCGAGGCCCTTTGGGGATGACGTTGCCGGAGGCCAACTGCAACCAGAACTGCAACCAAAGTTGATCTTGCTCGTCTCCGGCCACACCAAAAGCCAAGGTCAAAGCCACAATCATCGGGTGGGGCGGGTGGGGCTCGAACCCACGACCGGCGGATTATGAGTGCGGCTCGCCAGCTGGCTGCTTCATATGCTCTGAACTGGGCCAACTGCCACGCGCGCAATCATGCCCGCTGCGTTTTGGCACGATCAAGCTTGCGACTGCCGCCATCGCCTGATCGCCTCACCAATTCTGGGAACGTCATCGCGCAAGGTGACCCAGACCGTCTCGTAGTCGATGCGATGGTAGGCGTGCGCGGCGATGATCCTCATGCCCTTGACTTCTCGCCACGGAACCTCAGGAGTTGCCTTGACGACCTCATCTGGCAGCTTGGTGGCGACGTCGCCCAGACGGCCGATGACGGCCTCGCCTGCGAGGCGCAGCGGGCGCTCGGCGTCCCAGCGCTCCTTTCCTAGATCCACAAGTTCGGCTGCCGCATCAACCGCCTCGGCCAGGTCCGCGAGAAGGTCATCAACTCCCCTGGTCACAGCTCCACGGCCTCAGCGCGAATGTGGTCGTCCTGTGGCTTGAGCGCGCTTCGCGCAACGACGTCCACCCCAACGCCCAGGAGCTCCTCCAGATCCTGAAACAAGCCGACGTGATCAAGAAGAGACGTACCCGGTTCGAAATCCACGAGCAAGTCCAGGTCGCTGTCCTGGCGAGCCTCTCCCCTGGCGACGGAACCGAACACGGCCACCCGATGGGCCTTGCGCTTCCGCGCGACGCGGAGGATCTCCGGGCGGTGGCGCCGCAGCCCTTCCAGCGTCAGCACGTCATCGGTCACCTATCTAGGGTATCGCCGCATGATCGCCTCGACGCGAATTCCATCCGCGACAGTCGACGATGGTCGTTGCCGTCGGCGACTGCTAGCTCATTGCGACAGTGGCCGATGACAAGCACCAGGTGGCTGCGCAGATCGCTGCTGTTGCCTGCCCACGAGCGTCCGCTTTTCAGGAGGCTTTGCAGGCCCATAGCGGTCAACTACAGGCCATTTGATCAGGGAATACGTCGGAATGCGTTTCCCGATCGCACAGCATCGGCGCCAGCCTCCCAGGGCTGTCGTTAGCAGACCGTTAGCCAGAGCGACTCGTCGTGAGGGATCGGCTCGGCCCACGACTTGACACCAATGGACCCCAACACCGCGCTGGCTAGTACGTATTGGGCACAGCGACCTGCATTTCGCTACCCACGGCCGCGCACAGCCGCACACAAGCGCGGCAGAGCAAGATCACGAGATATCGACATCCTCGCAGGTCAGGGGCACCAGACCAGGGCTTTGAAACAGTGGGGCGGGTGGGGCTCGAACCCACGACCGGCGGATTATGAGTCCGCCAATCCGCGTCTCCGCTCGTCCCCGGACATCCTCCCCGGTCCCGTTATGCCTACTCAGGTGGTCAATGCGGGTCTGACCGGGGACGACCGGGGACGAGCGGCGTACTGCACGAGTGTTCCCATCATGTTCCCATCCGGCGGTGCGTCATGACCGGCACCGACAACATCATCCGCTGACCGGCCATCGCCGACGTGGCTGTCATCGCGCTGGTCGCTGCTTCAGTCTCCTAGCGGACTGGCCGGCACAGCCAGGGCTGCGCGAGGACTACCGGAAGTACCTTCGGGCAGCGAGTGGGCCCTGCAACGTGCGATGTGGGCGACCTGGGAGTGCACATGCAGCCGAATGTAACCGTCACGGCTGGTGCGCCGCAGCCGGTGCGCCACCACCAGGTCGGCTTCCCGCTCGAAGTAGTCAGACCCCGCGTGTACCGCCTGGCAGGTCATCTACTCCGTCTCGGCAACTAGCCCCGCCCAGTACGCCTCCCCCTCGCTGTCGCCGGCCTGCCGGACCCGCCGGGCACTCTCCCCGGCGACGCGTGGAACACCGAGATCGACTTAGAGAACGAGACCGTCAAGTCGAAGAACAGCCAGCTCACCCTCGCACAGATCG
>JAJYNV010000185.1 GCA_021786135.1 Bacillota bacterium | reverse complement strand
CGTCACATCAATCGGCGGCGGCCATTCCAAGAGCGAGGAGGCCTGTTCCCACACCTGCCGGGATGCCAACACGCTCCAGACTCGAGGCTGCGTCCCCGACAATGATTTCGACGGGCACTGTCGTGCGCTCGATCACCTGGTTGGTGACGGAATCCTCGACCCAGCGGACCAGCGAACTCTTGCGGGCGGTGCTCATTACGATGCGATCGCATCGCAGCCGGCGGGCCGCATCGGCAATGCAATCGGCCTTGTCGCCGATTTCGGTATGGACGGTGTACGGAATACCGGCGCGGTCCAGCGCCTGCCGAGTGGACTCGAGCGCCTTCGCGGCCTGCTCTAGATGGAACTCCATCCGGGCCTGCCTGCTGGTGAAGCGGGCGACGTACTTCGAGAACGGCTGTTGTATGTTGAGAACGTGAATGTCGAGATCCGGATTCTTCATGAACTCCTGCGCGACGTGGCTCACACCGTGCAGCGAATTGGGTGACCCATCGGATGGGACAAGGACCCTTGACATGGCTTTACTCCTTCCGTTTGACCAGTTGGGGGGCGATTACTCACTTGGTGAGGCCAGCCCGCGCGAGCGGCATCACGCGCACGTAACATGTTTCGACGCTCCCGTTGACAAGCTCGGTCGCAGCATCTCGTGGTGCAGCCCCCACTGCTCGACCGCCGCGGCGAGCATGATCGACTCGCCTTCAGCTACCTGCCCGTCCGCCTCGATCACGGCAACGCACAGGCGCAGCACCTTGAGGCGCAGCGCGGAATCTTCGACCTCGGCCAACAACTCGGCGAGGGTTCGAGGATCGACCCGACACGCATCCGCCCAAGTCAGCTGTACATCCGAGAGCAGATCCTCGCAAAAGGCGTGCATGATGACGTGCAACTCTTCAGGTTGCAGCCCGAGTTGCTCGTGAGCGCCCAGCCGATCGATGGAGTCGAGTTCGGCTTTGCACACGTCACCGTCGGCCAGCATGGCCAGCGCGACGATGCGAGCGGCTGCCTGCGGGCTGTTGTTCGGGTAGGTACGCATGGATGGACTCCAGGTGCGGGCGTTTTCATCGGTCAGTCGAAGATGTCGCTCAGCCACGACTTTTTTCGACCGCTGCGATAGCCTCGGGCGCCGCGATGGTCCGAATCCACGAAGTCGGGCTGCGATCGTGCAGCGGCGAATCGGCTCGGGGCTGGCTCCGCCGTCGCGGCGCGTTCGATCAGCTTGTCGAGCTCGCCGCGATCGAGCCACACGCCCCGGCATTGCGGGCAGTAGTCGATCTCCACACCCTGGCGATCCGACATCACCAAGGCTGTGTCAGGGCAGGTCGGGCATTTCATATGAGTTTTCCTTGAGAACGTTCATCATTGATCCGGCCGGCCGAAGCCGATCAGGGCCAACAGGCTGCTGAACAGGTTGTAGATCGACACGTAGAGACTCACCGTCGCCATGAGGTAGTTGGTTTCGCCCCCGTGAACGATGCGGCTGGTTTCGAACAGGATCAGGCCGCCCATGAGCAAGACGAATACCGCCGAGACGGTGAGGGACAGAGCAGGCATTTGGAGGAAGATGGCCCCCAGTGCGGCCAGGAACGCGACGATGATGCCGGCCAGCAGGAAGCCGCCCATGAAACTGAAATCCCTGCGGCTGGTCAGGGCGTAGGCCGAGAGCCCGACGAAGACGGTGGCCGTCCCGCCCATGGCCATCATCACAATCTGGTGTCCGTTGGGCATCGAAAGGTAGTGGCTCACGACCGGGCCCAGGGTGTAGCCCATGAACCCGGTCAGGCCGAAGACGGCTGCCAGGCCCCAAACGCTGTTGCGCAGCTTCGTGGTGGCGTACAGCAGGCCGAAGAAGCCGAGCAGGGTGAGTGCGACGCCGGGATGCGGCAGCTTCAACGCGGCACTTGCTGCGGCGATGGCGGCGCTGAAGAACAGCGTTGCCGACAGCAGCCCATAGGTGTTGCGCAGGACGCGGTTGGTGCTCAACGCGGTGGGCGCCCCGGGTTGGGCAACGACCAGCGGCAACGTCTGTTCGGATCTCATGCTCGTTCTCCTTCGGTGTGCACGGGGTAAGCCGTCGGGTCGAGATCTTCGGGCGGCGACGTGGGCGCATCGCCACGAACGCGCCGTCTGCCGTCTCGAGACCGGTCGAGATGCTTGACGACCACGCGGCTCACCCGGTCAGCCGCGCGATCGATTGCGGCGGACAGATCGGGGCCGATGTCCTTGATGATGGCCACGGGCGCGTCGACCAAGTAAACCTGGATACAGCAGAACTTGTCGACACCGCCGCGCGGGCCGTTGTCGTCGCCGAGGCGCACGACGACGCGCTGGATGCGGTCACTGTGACGGGTCAACCCGAACCGCAACCGGCGCTTGGCTTGCTCGGACAGCGCCGCCGTGATCGGGAATCCAAGGCTCTGGATGTCGACGTTCATGTTTTCCTTTCTGCATCGTCCTGATTCAGCGACAGCACCAATTTAGGGGTCTACATGCATCCCGTAAATACGAAAGATATACAGATATCATTCGAAAAAACTTGATTTATAAGGCGTGGACTCCAAGCCTGCAGGTCGCAAAGACGGCGGCGGCGCGTCGCCGTGCTGGCTGATGCGCGCATCCAGCACCACGCGTAGAGCCGACCTCAGGCGGGCCGCGGGTGTCACCATGAAGAACACAGCGCATGGTGCCGGCGTACTGCGGTCACACAAAGCCGCGCGTCCAGCGCGCCGCAATCATTGCCGTCTCGCACTGCGGCTCGCTGGCGTACCAATCGAAGAAGGCGGACATCGACAGGCCGGGTTGAAATTGCAGGCGGTTCATCGCCGTGGCCTGGGCTCCGGCGTTCAGGCAAAGCTCATTTTTTCATCCCACGCTCCCGCCGATGTATTTCTGCATGGCATCCGCCTCTGCCAGAACCTCTTCCAGACGCAACTGGAGCAAGTCGAGCACGCTCACCATGCCGACCAGCTTCCCGTCCGTCACCACCGGCAGGTGCTGCACTTGCCTGGAAACCATCAGCGCCATGACGCCTGCCACACGATCCGTCGGTACGCAGGTCCAGACCTTCGCCGTCATCAGGTCCCGTACCGGTTTGCTCAACAGAGCAGGGC
>JAJYNV010000264.1 GCA_021786135.1 Bacillota bacterium | reverse complement strand
GCCGGGGACAGACAACCCTCTCTGCCAGTCGCCCCAGTGGACCGCAACAAGCGTCGGTATCTGGATATGAAGCGAAATTTGGCACGTGACAGCGACAACTTCCTCTGTGTAGAATGGTTGCATGCCGAATAGCTGCACGCGCAGCTTACGGGGGAACCAGTTAGCGTCGGGGCCTTCCCGACCGCCGGGTGAATCGCCGCAAGGCGACGGGTCATCTTCTCCCTTGGACCCGAACCCAGAGCTAACCTCGGAGGCAACTTCTCAAGGGGGTCTCCTCGTGCTGCTTCGTCTCGGATGGAATCGTCTTACCGGCGCCGTAATGGGCGGCGCCATGGTGGCCATGCTGCTTCCCGCGGGAATCGGATACGCGGCGTTCGGACAGCAGGTGTTGCGTTACGGCACGACCGACCACCAGGATGTTAAGGTACTGCAACTGAAACTTCGCGATCTCGGCTACAGCGTCGGCGTCGACGGCTACTTCGGAGTCGCGACTCTCGTTGCCGTGAAGGCGTTCCAGAAGGCGCACGGACTCCCCGTCACGGGTGTCGTGGCCAACCTCACGTTCAAGACATTCGGCGCGCTCTCGCGCGAGGCCTCGCGCGGTTCGGATCCGCGCGGCAGCCTCTACGTCGTACAGACCGGCGACACGCTCTCCTCCATCGCAGCGTCGCAGGGCGTGCCGCTCAACGCGCTTGAAGCGGCCAACCCCGGCGTCGCCGCGGGGGCTCTGCAGATCGGCCAGACCATCATCATTCCGAGTGCGGCGGCCGTAGCGGCTGACGTTCCCGCGCCGTCCGCGTTTGGTGCAGAACTTGCGACTCTCGCGCCGAAATATCTTGGCGTGCGCTACGTCTTCGGCGGTTCGAGCCCTGCGGTCGGCTTCGACTGCTCCGGCCTCGTCTGGTACCTCGCACAGGTCCTGGGCGTGACCCTGCCGCGTACGTCGAGCGGGCAGTTTGACGTCGGGACGCCGATTGCGGAGAACGATCTCCAGCCCGGCGACCTCGTCTTCTTCGACACCGAGGGCTACGCCAGCCACGTCGGCATCTACATGGGGAACGACGAATTCATGCAGGCCGAGAACTGGGGCACCGTCACGCAGTACACCAGCCTCTCAGATCCCTACTGGGCCGCGCACTACATGGGTGCCCGCCGCATCTACTGAGGTTCTTAGTTGCGAAAGACAGGCGCAGGCTGCGGCCCAAAGGCCCGGCCTGCTTCCTTTTTTGCCTAAGGCGTGTGACCCGCCGTCCCTAGGGACTGGTCGCCAGGCAACGCGATGCCACGACAGAAGCTGCGGCGGTGCCACGGCGTGAGCCCGTGGCTCGCGATGGCCTGAAGGTGTCCTGGAGAGCCGTAGCCCTTGTTCCTGTCCCAGTCGTAGGCCGGAAACGCAGAGGCGATCCGTTCCATCAGGGCGTCCCGCTCCACCTTCGCGATGATGGACGCGGCCGCAATCTCCTGGAAGAGGCGGTCGCCCTTGTCACGGGCGACCTGCGGCAGGTCCACCCCTGGCAACGGAAACGCGTCGAGCAACAGATGGTCAGGGGTCACCCCGAGGGCCCTCAGCGCGCGGCGCATGGCAAGCCCGGTGGCCCTCACGATGCCGAGGCGATCGATCTCGCGCGCCTGCGCATAGCCGACGGCCGAGGCGGCCGCCAGGGCACGGATCTGCGGTGCCAATCGCTTGCGCTGCCTGGGGGACAGAAGCTTCGAGTCGTCGAGTTCCTCGAGCGCCAAGCCTTCCCCGAGCACGACCGCGCCGGCTGCGACGGGACCGGCAAGAGCGCCGCGGCCCACCTCGTCCAGGCCGCAGAGCAGTCGGTAACCCCACGCCCGCAACTCCTCGCTGCGCAAAGCCGCGCCTGGCAGGCGCTCCCTACTGGCCATCCGGCCACTCCAGCTGCGCCGGCACGATGCGGCCGCTGCGCAGATCCTGCAGCACCTTCGCGGCCGCGCGCTCGAGATTCAAACTGCCGCCCTTGCCGACAAGATGCTGGTTCGCCGCGACGGAGGCCAGTGAAACCTCCTGGTCGACATCGATGCCGAAGCGGTCCGCTGCACCGGGCAGGCGGTCCAGGACGGCCATGGCCGCCTCCATGGGGTCGTACTGCCCTTCGGGCACCAGGCCAAGCGCCGCCGCGACGATACCCGGTTGACGGGGCATGATGCCCGGCAGGTCAAGAATCGCCAGGTCACCGCGACGCACCCAGGTCTCCGCGCGGGTCACGCCGGCCCTTGCCCCGACCGGGGCGACGCGGGCTCCGGCCAGGCGATTGATCAGGGTGGACTTGCCGACGTTGGGCAGCCCGGCGACAAAGATACGCAGAGGCGGCCGTCCCATGTGGTTCATGATCCAGCGCCGCAGAGCGTTCGGTGCAGTCTGCCGGGCGTTGACGAAGAAGCAGGGCTCGGGCAGAACCTCCTGCCAGGCCAGCACCGCCTCGCGATCGGCTTGGTCCACATGGGTGAGGACCAGGGCGCCCTCCACCTCGGCGAGCAGGTGGCGCAGACGTGGCAGCCGGGAGGACTGGGGCGCGCGCGCGTCCGCAACCTCGAGCCAAAGGTCGAGATGGTGCCGCGCATCGCGCAGCACCATCTCCGCCCTCTGCATGTGCATGGGCTGTCCTCCACCCACGCGGCCCACCTCCTGCTGCCGGCATCTCGTCCGACGCCACGCGTGCCGGTATTGGCGACGCTAGTACGGGATCGCTCCGAAGTCCTTGAGCGGCCAGATCACCCAGAAGGCCACACCCTGCACCGCCGACACCTTCACAGGGCCGAAGAACCTGCTGTCCTCGCTTGCAGCCCGGTGGTCGCCAAGGACGAAGATGTCCCCCTTGGGCACCTTGAAGGGCGGCATGTTCCAGCTGTCCTCGGTGCTGACACCATGCCAGTGCAGGAACGGCTGCGGCATCTTCTTGCCGTTCACGTAGACCTGACCGTTCACCATGGACACGGTCTGGCCGCCGGTGGCGATCACGCGCTTGACATAGTCCCCCTGCCCCGCGAGCGGCGGCTGGAACACGATGATCTCACCGTAGTGAAGCGGATTGACGTACATCGTCAACTTGTTGACGAGGAGCCGTTCATGGTTCTGCAAGGTGTT
>JAJYNV010000146.1 GCA_021786135.1 Bacillota bacterium | reverse complement strand
GCTCGAAGGAGGCATGTCGCCGGACATTCACTGAGGGAGGGGCTGGCGCGGTGGCTGTGGCGAACCTCGATCATGTCGCCGAGGGCGCGACCCTGGCGGCGATGATCGCAGACGAGACGTTCCGCGTCGAGGTGCTGTGCGAGCCGGAAGACCTCTTCGGCAGCTCACAGCACCTCGCTCTACGCAGAGCGATCGGGGCCCTCACCGAGCGTGGCGATGCGGTGGACGCGCTGACGGTGGCGCATGAGGCGCAGACGATCGGCCTCGGAGGCGCCATGGATGTCGTGCGCCGGCTTCCCCCGGCGTCAGGCAAGTACCTGACGGTGCTCGCGAACGCGCGGCTGCGCCGCAAGGCGCAGGAGATCGGGCGCATGCTGCTTGCCTCCGGACCATCGCCTGAAGCGGATCTCGGGGAGGCGGCCGAGATGGCAGTCGCGGCCCTGGCGGGCGCACAGCAGAAGGTCGTGAGCGCGGGGGACGCCGGGGCGGAGGCGTTTCGGAGGGCGAAGGCGGGGGCGCCGCGTCTTGTTCGGACGGGTCTGCAAGACCTCGACGAGTCGTTGCAACTCGTCGGGCCGGGAGATCTGGTGATTCTGGGCGCCCGCCCTTCGGTCGGCAAGACGGCGGCGGCCGTGCAGGTGGCCAGGCACGCCGCCGCGGCAGGGAAGGGTGTGCTGTTCTGCTCGCTTGAGATGGCGCCCGAGGCGATCTCGCTGCGGCTCGTGGCCCAGGAGGCCAGGGTGCCGTTCGTCGGCCTTGCCTCGAACCAGCTTGAGGTCGACGGATGGGAGAAGGCGGGCAGGGCGCTCCAAGCGATCTCCCGGCTGCCGCTCTCCATCGCGGATGCGGGCGGCGCTTCCCCCTCACAACTGCGCGCGGCGGCGACGAAGTTCAAGGCGAAGCTGGCCCGTGTCGGCGTGCCGTTCGGCCTCGTCGTCGTGGACTACCTCCAGATCGTGACGCCGCCCAGGCCGGACAGGAACCGTGACCGCGAGATAGCGGCGATCTCGTCTGCCCTGAAGTCGATGGCGAAGTCGCTGGACGTAGTGGTGCTCGGCCTCAGTCAGCTCAACCGTTCGCCTGAAGGCAGGCAGGACAAGCGGCCCGCGCTATCCGACTTGCGCGAGTCCGGCGCGATCGAGCAGGACGCCGACTCCGTGCTCCTGCTGCACAGGCCGCAGAAGCGCGAGAACGCCGCCGAGATCATCGTGGCCAAGCAGCGCAACGGGCCGACCGGCGCTGTGCGGGCGTTGTGGAATGGGCCGACGATGGCGTTCGGTGGCGACCCCGAGTTCGCCGTTCCTTGGCCGGAAACGCAACTCGAGTAGCGTTTCGGCCCGTATATGCCGGGGGAGGCGCGCACCCGAGCCGAGGTAGTATAGGGGCGAAGGGGATGCGCGATGGCACCTGGGAAGGTCCTATGGTCGCTGGTGGTCGGTGTGATTGTCTTGTCGCTGTCCGGTTGTGGGGCGGCGGCCAATCATGCTAGCACGATGCAGATCCATAATCCGCCGGTCACGTCAAGTCAGGGTTCATCCTCGACCCCGCAACCGACGACTGCTTACCAATGGCCTGCACTGTCTGCGTACCCTCCCTTTGCCGGGAGTGTGACTCTCAGCGATGCGTGCGTCGTGTCGAGTCAGCTTAGGGCTGTGACCGCATCAGCACCGAAGATCGTCCAATGTTGGTCGGGGAAGGTCGCGGGGCACACATTCATCTACGCCGCCTTCTACACTCCGGACAAGCAGGGCTACCAGATCACCGTCGACGGGGCCACTCAGGTTCAAGACACTGATGGCGCTCCTGGCCTTCTGTACCAGTTTGGTGGTGACTACGCCTGCACCGGCAGTGGCGCAGCCGCCTGGATGGTGGCCATTGACCTTGCGACTGGGAAGTCATACAACCCAGCCTCTGCGAACCAGGCGGAAGTGGCGGACCGATACTGTGCCTCACCGAACAACCCCTCGGTGACCGCATCCAAGTACGTTATCGGAATACCAGGGAACGTGTCGATGGAGTGATAGCGCGACAACGTGGTGGAGCGAGAAGGTCGAAACTGACCAAGGACCCGGTGTCGCACGCTATTCTTGCGGAAGCAAACACTTGCAGGAACCGCCGGATGGAGTGGATCGGCGTCAGCAACTGAACAGGTCCCGCAAGGGCCGTCCGGGAAGCCGGGCGGCCCTCACGCTACTTCGCACAGGTGATGGGGGGATAGCGCACTGTGGCAGATGGTCTCTTGCTTGAGCACGAGCGCCTCCGCACCGAGTCTCTGTCCTGTGTCTGGTGCCTCTCGCAGCCACACGGACGCAGGTGGTCTTTGCGCGCGGCAACCTGCGAGCGAAGCTCTGGATCATCGGGGATGCCCCAGGCGCGGACGAGGATGCGCAGGGGGTGCCCTTCTCCGGCAAGGCTGGCCAACTGCTCGACAAGATCCTCGAGGCGGCCGGGGTCGGGCAGGACGAGGTGTTCATCGCAAACACGGTGCTCTGCCGGCCACCGGGGAATCGGGTGCCGACGAACGACGAGATCGCCGCCTGTGCGGTCCACCGGAACGCGCTCCTCGATCTCTGGCAGCCGCCGCTGGTCGTCCTTCTCGGGGCGACGGCGGCGCGCACGTTTCTCGCGGGCAACAGGCTCGCCGACCTGCGCGGCCAGCGCGTCGAGCGGGACGAGCGGGCCTACTACCCGACCTTCCACCCGGCATACCTGCTGCGCGATCCGAGCAAGAAAGCTCTCGCGTGGCAGGACTGGCAGAAGGTCCGGGACGCCTTGCGGGGACTGCCCCTCGATGATAGCGGTGAGCATGTCGAGCAAGCCGATGAGGCTGTGGAAGCAGCACGTTCCCTGGTGCCATATGCGGGGCAGTCAGTTATGACGCCTGAGGGCACGGGGCGGCTCATGCAGGTGTTCGTGGAGCGCTGCGCCGTGGTGCTGGACATAAGGCCAGCGAAGGTGACGTTCTTCCCGACCAGGGTGTTGGCGGAACTGCTGCTGAGACAAGAGGCCGTCTAAGGGCGACCGGGATCTGGCCATTCGTATATGTGGGAGGTGGACGCATGCTGTCTCTCCGCGATTACCAGGAAGAGGCCGTCGAGGCCGTTGTGACCG
>JAJYNV010000113.1 GCA_021786135.1 Bacillota bacterium | reverse complement strand
GCCGATCGCCGTGCCGATGACCAGAAGCAGGAGGGTCGCGAGCGCGGTCGCAAACCAACCGCCGCGGCGCCCTTTGCGCAATCTGCACTCCTCCTCGCGACTCGTCGACATCTTTCGGCCGCAAGCGGCGAATTCCTCCGCACAGCCTTTCGAGGTACCATCCGTCGCGAGAAGGATCCGACAGGCCCCGAACCGAAGTCGGGCTGCCGTGCCCAGCCGCCGGCGCATCGGCAGGTCCAGGGCAGAGGAGGAATCTTCCTGACCGTGTCGCCACGAAGGCGGCGCCGCCCGCGCCTTGCCCTGCCCCTCGTCCTCCTCGCGCTCGTCCTCGCCGGCGCAGTCGGCCTGCAGGTCTACGTGCCCCGACTCGCCGCCGGCGCCCTCGAATCGGCCATCGCGCAGAACCTCGGCGCAAGGGCCACTGTAACGGTGCATGGATACTTCTGGCAGTTGGCGGAGGGCAGCTTTCAGAATCTTCACATCGAAGTCGGTCCGAGCGGCTTCGATGGCTACCGCCTGGCGTCGGCAGCGCTGACGTGGCGCGATGGGCGCATCGCGCTCCAGGATCTCCTGGCGGGGCGGATCAGGGTCCTGCGCCGCGGGCAGTTGCGCCTGCGCCTCGTGATGAGTCAGCAGGCCCTGCGCGCGGCCGTCGCCGAGGCGATGCGCCAGGCGATGCCGGCGGGTGCCTCCGGCAGTCTCCCGGCGATCGCCGTGACGCCTAAGGCCATCACCCTGCGCGGCACCGTCACATTCCTCGACCTGCCCGTGCAGTACCGCATCGATGGCGACCTCGTGTTGCAGCAAGACGGCAGGGTGCTCGCCTTCAAGGCACGCGACCTGAACGACTCCGTGCTGCACCTGCCGGCGGTGCCGGTCCTGCGCATGCAGGATCTGCCGGATGTTCCCGGCCTTCCGCTCCACATCGCCGGTGTCGAACTCATGCGCGGCGCATTGGCCATCACCGTCTCCGGCCCCTCGTGACGGCTCAGGACGGCAGAAGTCCATCGCGGCGGAGGATGCCGCGCAGTTCGCCGATCAGATAGAGCGAGCCGAAGCAGAGCACCGGGCGCCCATCTGCGCGCGCCTCATCGAGCGCGGCGGCGAGCGCCGCTTCAGGGCTCGGGTGCGCCGTACCGCCCACCGCCCTGGCGGCCTCCTCCGCCGGCAGGCGCCTCGGGCTTGCCGGCGCCGCCGTATGCCAGGCGCCGACGATCTCCCGCATGGGCTCTGTCACCTCGCCCGGGTCGCGGTCGGAGAGACAGCCGAACACCGCGATCGGCCTCCGCTGCCCGTACACGTCGCGCCAGGTCTCCGCGAGCGCATGGGTGCCCTGGGGGTTGTGCGCACCGTCCAGCACGAGCGGCGGCTCACGCCGCACCACCTCGAACCTTCCTGGCCAGCGCACCTGCCCCAGGGCGCGCGCAGCGCCTGCGGCGGCCTCCGCGCCCAGGGTCAGGCGCAGCGCCGCGAACGCGAGAGCGCCGTTCGCCGCCTGATGGCGGCCGATGAGCCCGAAGCGCAGGCGGCCCGCGTCGCCCAGCGGGTCACGGTAGGAGAACACCGCGCCTTCATCGTCGATCGCGATGTCGTCGACCTTGATCTCGTGACCGAGGCGCCAGAGAGGGGATGAGATCTCCCCGGCCGCCGCTTCCACCACGGCCATCGCCTCGGGTGGCAGGTCGCCCACCACCGCGGGCACGCGCGGTTTGAGGATGCCCGCCTTCTCCCAGGCGATCTTCGCCAGCGTATCGCCGAGGCGGTCCATGTGGTCCATGCCGATCGAACTCACGATCGACACCTCCGGCCGCACGACGTTGGTGGAATCATAGCGGCCGCCGAGTCCGGTCTCCCATGCGACATCCGTGACCCCTTCCGCAAGGAAGTGCATGAGGGCCACGCCGGTCCAGAGCTCAAACTCGGTCGGCGGATCCGCGAGCGGCGCAGCTGCCCGCCGCACCGCCTCCGTAGCCTGGACGAGCCCCGCCTCGTCGATGTCCTGTCCCAGCACCGAGATGCGCTCATGCGGCCGCTCGAGGTGGGGCGAGATGAAGCGGCCCGCCCTGCGCCCCGACTCTGCCAGCATCGCGGCGAGGGCGGCGGTCACGGAACCCTTGCCGTTCGTGCCCGCAACGTGGTAGAAGCGCATCGCAAACTCGGGATGGCCGAGGTTGGCGATCAGGGCCTCGGTGCGCGCGAGTCCGAGCTCGCCGAACCGTCCCGCCGAGGAGAGGTAGGCGAGCGCCTCCCCCTCCGTCATAGCTCGCCGAGCGCCGCGGCACGCCGCTCGGCGCGCGCCTTGCGGTCCTCAAGCTCCCTGAGGCGTTCCTCCTCCTGCCGGACGACGGCCTGCGGCGCGCGCTCGCGGAAGTGCGGGCGCGCGAGCCGCTCCTCCTGACGCCTGATCTCGCTCAAGAGCTCTCGCAGCTCGTCCTGCACGCGGGCGAGCTCCGCGGCTGGATCGACGAGGCCCGCAGCCGGCAGATAGACCTCGAGCCCAGCGAGGCGGCCCGACAGTGCGCCTCGCGGCGCCAGCTCCTCCGCCCCGGCGATGCGCAGCTGCGCCTGTGCCAGGCGGTCGAAGAGATCCTTGTGCGCATCGAGCCAGGCCGCCTCCGCCTCGTCCTCCGCCCGCAGCACGATCGGCGCGCGTTGCGCCTGGCGGATGCCGAGCTCAGCGCGCAGGTTGCGCGCAAGGCGCACCGCTTCCGTGAAACGGTCGACCCGCGCCTGGGCAGTTGGGTCCTGCTCGGCCCCGATCTCTACCCAGCGGTCGGTGGCGAGCAGCGAGGTGTTGCCGGGCAGTTCCTGCCAGATCGCCTCGGTCACGAACGGCTGGAAGGGGTGCACCATGCGCAGGGCGTCGCGCAGCACGTCGATGAGCACGCGGCCCACGCCCTTCGCCTGTCCAGGGTCGGCGAGTCGCGGCTTTGCAAGCTCGAGATACCAGTCGCAGTACGTGCCCCAGACGAATTCGTAGGCGATGCGGCCCGCCTCGCCCAGTTCGAACTGCTCGAATGCCGTCTGCATGGCCCTGGCCGCCTCGTCCCGACGCGCGAGGAGCCAGCGGTCGACGTCGTCGTCCGCCGGCGACGCGTCAGGGTCGGGCTCCTGCGCCAGCACGAAGCGCGCTGCGTTC
>JAJYNV010000021.1 GCA_021786135.1 Bacillota bacterium | reverse complement strand
GTGGCCAACGAAACCCGGCCCTGCGCATCTCGGCGATCGCGTTCTTCAGCGAGCGCCAGTCGGACGGCGTCCCCGGCAGAGTGGCCGTGGACTTGCCGTCCGGTGCCAGCAAGAGTACGTGCCCGCTCTTCAAGGGCCGTACCCGCCAGCCTTGACGCTGGGCCTCCTCCACGATCTCCCGAATCTCCTTCTGCATCGTCGCACGCCCCTTGCCGTTCGTCAAGTGCAGTATAAGCTGGCCCTGGACGTACGTCAAGAGTGAGTCGGACCTTCCCGAAAAGCAGGTAGCGTAGGCACCGCCGGGGTTTTTTGGCATTGAGCAAGCATCATATTTTGTTTGTACCCCTCCATCGCCTTGCGCGATCTGTTGGGACAAACACCAATATCTGCGGGACGGCTGATGCGAGGGCTAAAACGGCGGAGCCCAGGACTTGCGAGGGACAAACGTAATTGTCACAGTATTGTCAAAGTCCACGTCCGCCGGTCGGGCGCAAGGGGATCCGTCAGGGAGGAGATGCCTTGGAGAAGGACATGGCGAGCGGGTTCCCGCTCTTCCCGCGCGAACTGTTTCAGGCCATCCGGGAGGCAGGCTCCGAGGCCACCAAGCTTCGCTTTGTGCTGGTGGACGGCGGGGCCCTCACGGCGACCCGCATCGTGCAGGAGAGCGACGCGGGCCTGCTCATCGATACGGACGAGGGCATGACGGCGGCGGTGCCGTGGCACACGATCCTCCGCGTCGAGGTGGAGCGCCCGGGCGGCGGCAAGTCGGTCGGGTTCCGCAGGGGCTAGGCGGAGGAACATCCGCCCGCCAGCGGCAGGGGTGTCCGGTTGTCGATCGTCTCAAACATGGCGTGGGGAGGCCTCCGGCGGGGCCTCCCCGAACGTTTCCGGTGCCGCGCGCCCGCTTCCAGGCGCTCAGGCGCCTTGATCGAGGAGCCGCCAGAGCATGAGGCTATAGGCGAGCAGGAGGACCGCGCTCGTCAGCACCGCGTGGCCTGCGACGCCGACGAGGGCAAAGAGGGCATAGCCGATCGCGGCCGGCAGGACGTCCGGCAGCGGCATGCGCCGCAAAGGGCCACCGCGGGCCGAGCTCACGGCCTGCGACACGGTGGCGAGGGCGAGGAGGCCCAGGAGCAGCAGGAAGGCTGAGAGCGCCGCTAGCGGCCCAAGGTGCATGAGGGAGAGCTCTATGAGCCCCAGGACGATCACAATGCCCGCCGGCAGGAGGGCGTCCCAGAGCAGGAGACGCGCAGGCCCGATACCGAGGAGCTGGAACCAGAAAGGATCCGTGTCGGACTGGTAATCCTCGGCGAGGGCGAGCGGCGGGTAGATGAAGACGGCGAGCAGCCAGAGAAGCCAGACGTCGCCGCGTACCGGCAGGATGGCGAGATTGAGCCCCGCGAGAAGGACGGTCGCGGTGCGCAGGAGGCCCCAGAGCGAGGGCGGATAGCGCAGACGCGCGAGGCCGCCGCGGCCGAGAAGGAGCCAGGGCGCCCTGGCGACCGGGAGGCGGAGGTACGGGCGGCGCCGGCTGAGGATGGCGGCCCTGCGTTGCTGCGCTGCGATGGCGGGATTCCAGCGCCGGCCGGCGTCGATGGAGCGCATCAGATTGCGCCTGAGACTCTGGTCGAGGAGTGCGGTCCAGTCGATGAAACCGGCGAGGAGCAGCATGAGCAGAACCGGTGCCAGGGCCCAGGCCAGGAGGCCCGGCAGCGCTACGGCGCCGGCGAAGGCCGCTCGCCCGAAAACTTCGCCGGGCCAAAGCACCGCCGGGAGGCGCAGGAAGAGCCCGATGAGGAGGCCGAGCGGCGCGAGCCAGAGGATCGAGCGCCCGAGGCGGCCCGGGATCGTGAGCCGCAAGAGGCCGAGGATCCATGTGCCGGCGTAGGCACCCAGCGCGAGCAGCGCGAGGGTCGCCATGGCCAGAAGGTAGTGCCGCGGGGAACGGGTCGCGAGCACGGCGAGGACCGTGCCGAGCGGCAAGGCTAGGGCCGTGACAACGAGCGCGGAGGGCAGGAAGCGCAAGAGGACGAGCGTGCGCCGGGATACCCGGGCGCCGCCGAGGTGTGCGATGTCCGGCCCCGAGAGGTGGAGCTGGAGTCCGAGGAGGGCCGCTGCGGCCATGGCGGCGAGTCCGAGGCCGAGGAGCGCAGGCACCGCGTGGCCGAGGGACGTCCCGGCGCCGGCTGGCAGGGCGCTTCCCGCCGCGAGCGTCAGATGCACGAGGGCGCCCCAGCTCGCCCCTACCCAGACGAGCGCGAGTGCGAGCGCGTAGAAGGCGTAGGCATAGCCGAGCGCCGTTGCGTCGCGGTCAGGCATCAGGCCGAGGGAGAAGAGCCATTGGCGGGACGAGGCGACCCAGAGCCGCAGCTGGAACCGCATCAAGTCCATGGCGCCGCCGCGCAGCTTCACGAATCCTCCCGTTCCTGCGACAGGGCGGCGCGCAAGAGGTCCTCGCCACTGATCGAGGTGAGGCCATAGCGCTCTTCGAGATCCGCGGCCGTCCCGCTGGCCAGGAACTGTCCGTCCTCGAGCAGGAGGAACCGGTCCGGCTCCACCGCCTGCGGCATCTGATGCGCGCTTATGAGCACACCGCCGCCGTCCGCCGTGAAGCGGCGGAGCTCCCGGTAGAGCACCTCGGATGAGAGTGCGTCGAGCGGGCCGAACGGCTCGTCGAGCAGGAGGACATCGGGGCGGCTGAGGAGCGCGACCGCGAGCGCAAGCTTATACTGCATGCCACGCGAGAAGGACGAGGCGTAGGCGCCCTCGTGCCCCTTGAGACCGAGCGCCTCGAGGAGGCGCAGGGCGTCAGCCCGGAAGTCCGGGCGGCCGTTCAGCTGCGCGAGGAACTGGAGATGCTCCCAGGCCGTGAGTTCGGCATAGAAGGACGGCGTGTCGGGGACGAGCACGACCTGCGCGGGAGCATGGCGTCCCTTCTCGAGCCGGGGCGACCGGTGCTCGACCTTGCCCGCCTCCGTCTGGTACCAGCCCGCGACGCAGCGCAGGAGGGTGGACTTGCCCGCGCCGTTGCGGCCGACGAGGGCGACGAGTTCTCCGGGCTCTATGGTGAACGAGACGCCGCGCAGCGCCTCGAAGGCCCCGTAGCGGTAGCGGAGATCTTGCGCAAAGAGAAGCGCTGTCTCCCGCTC
>JAJYNV010000171.1 GCA_021786135.1 Bacillota bacterium | reverse complement strand
CCCGTCGACACGGCGCCGTACACCTTGGCGCCGCGTCGCCTCTTCCCCACCTCATCGCCCGAAAGCATGCCGGCAGTCATCGCCACCACTTCAGCCTCGAACTTGGTCGAACTGGGCCAGAGATCAGGATGCAGGGGGTTGTCCTGGGCGTGCAGGCCGTAGGCCCGCGCCAGAAAGGAAGCGTGCTCCTCCCCACCGTGGTAGACGGCACCCGACGCGTAGCCCTCCCGCCAGCGCGGCTCCTCCTTGCGCCGCAAGGCCTCGAGCAGCGCCAGGATCTCGTGCGGGTCGCGACCCCGCGCAGGAATGCGGTCGAAGGTCTCCATCACGCCACGGTACGGTTTGAGCTGTCGTTCGAGTTGTAGGAGGATGTCCTCTCCGCTCACGATATGCCTCCTCCAGGTCCATCCGAGAGAGCGGCGCGCAGATCAGGTTCCGCTTCGTACCGCTTCGGCAGCAGCCAGGCGACGCAGAGCCCCAGGAATGCCACCAATGCGACGAAGCCGAGCGCCAGGTGAGGCGCCGCGACGAGCGGGGTCATGGCCACGACCAGCAGGAAGCCGCCCAGGTTGCCCGAGAGCATGAGAAAACCCACTGCACGTCCCTGCTGGCCAGCACCGACGTGCACCTCCGACCAGTCGAGCACCACCGGCAGGCTCGCGAGGAGCAGGAAGCCCTCGCTGCCGAGCCAGAACACGAGCCACGACGTCCCCTGCTGCCAGTCGATCGCGCCCGCGGTCAAGAGCGTCCAGGCGACCGCCAGCGTAAGGAACCTGCGTCGCCAGCCCCTGCGCGCCATGATCGGCGGCAGCACTCCGGCCCCGACGATGCCCGTCAGGGTCATCAGGGCCAGCAGGTCTCCAGCCAGCCCCCCCGCGCCGAAATGCGCCAGGATCGGCTGGAGCCACGTCGCGAAGGCGTTGTAGATGCCCATGCCGACGAAGAGCAGGGCTCCGAGCAGCCAGAGGAGCGGCTCCTTGGGCAGCCAGACGGCCGTGCCCTCCGCGGGGGGATCCGGAAACGCCGCCGGTCGCGCCAAGGAAACGGCAAGGGCCAGCGCACCCAAGGCACCGATCAGCCCCTCCACGCCGAGGAGCAGCTCGATGCCACCCGCCGCGAACAGAATCGGCCCCAGCGCCATCGCGATCATGATGCCTAGGAAGAGCGCGACCGTACCGAGACCGATAGCGAGAGGACGCTCCTCCTGGGGGAAGTAGCGCGCCGAGAGCTTCGTGATCGCGTTGAGGACGAGCGGCTGGCCGGCAGCGATGACCACCTGCGCGCCGAGCTGCCAGAAGAAGGCGTGGGGCGCGAGGAGTCGGAGGAGCCCGCCAGCGCCAGTCAGCACGGCGCCGGCATAGAGCGCCTGGTTGAAGCGGCGATCCAGCCAGCGACCTGTCGGAAGTGCGAGCACGACGTAGATGAGAGGAAAGATGGCGGCCAGGTTGCCGACGGCGGCGACGCTCGTATGGAGTACGGGCGCCACCTGGGTGGTGATCGGGGCGAACGTGATCCACAGCATCTGGGTGGCAGCTGCGAGAAGTCCATACGCCGCGAGAATCGTCCAGCGACCGCGCATAGCATGCCTCCTTGCCTGTGACCATCGCACGTGGCCAGCCGGCGCTGGACGCCGTGCGGGGTCGGGATCGCTTCCAGGTGCGCGCCCCTCTGGGTTCGCGGCCCTTGTCCCGCATACCTCGTTGCGATATGGGATTTACGCAGTTTCCCATGGTCCTGGGAAAGTTGCACCTTCAGGCAGGTCCAGGTCCTATCGAGGACAAATCCACACAGATAGCCTTGTTCCGGAAGGAGTCGGGTCGCGACGATCAGTGAAGAGGATTTCGGACCGCTTGCACAAGTGGCGGTACAAGTCGGTGTGCGCCTGCAGCCGAACCAGACCCTGGTACTTATGGCGCCGGCGACGCAAGTCGGCGCGGCCAGGGCCGTGGCCAGAGCCGCCTACGCGGCAGGTGCCCGCAGCGTGCGCACGCTGTTCACAGATGAGGTCATGGAGCGCATCCATCTCGAGCTGGCTCCTGAGGATGCCCTCGCGGACTTCCCCCAGTGGCTCGCGGACGGCCTGCTGCAGGAGGCGGAAGGCAACGCGGCCTTTCTCTCGATCATCGGAGGCGACCCCGAGAACCTGAAAGGCATCGCGCCCGAACGCGTCGCGACGTCGCGGCGCGCGGCACAGCAGGCCACGCTGCCTTTCGCCCGACTGCAGATGGCCCATCGCGTCGCGTGGTCGATCGTGGCCGCGCCGTCGCCGGGCTGGGCGCGCAAGGTCTTCCCGGACCTGCCAGAGGACGAGGCGGTGGCGCAGCTCTGGGAGGCGATCCGGCGCACCAGCCGCGTCGACGGACCCGATCCCGTAGCTGCCTGGCACCGGCACATCGAACAGCTTCAGGCGCGCCGGAACTGGCTCAATAGCCTTGAGATCAGACGGCTCCACTACAAGTCGCCGGTCACCGACCTCACGATCGAGCTACCCCTGACGCACCAGTGGGTGGCGTCCGGGCAGCAGCGCGCCGTGGGACACGCCACCTCACCGAACATCCCGACGGAGGAAGTCTTCACCCTGCCGCTCAGGACGGGCGTCGAGGGCAAGGTGCGCAGCACGCGCAGCCTCTCGTACGGCGGCCAGCGCATCGACGGCATCGAGATCACGTTCGCCCAGGGGCGCATCGTGGACTTTTGCGCCGACGAAGGCGAAGAGGCCCTGCGCCAGGCGATCGAGACCGACGAGGGGTCCCACTACCTCGGGGAAGTGGCCCTGGTGCCGGTCGACTCGCCGATCGCGCAGTCCGGCATCCTCTTCCACAACACGCTCTTCGACGAGAACGCATCCTGCCACCTGGCGATCGGCGCCGCCTACCCCACGTGTCTCAGGGATGCCGACGAGATCCAGTCCGACGAGGATCTCCTGGCCAAGGGCGGCAACGCGAGCCTCGTGCACATGGACTTCATGATCGGCTCGGACGATCTCGAGATCACGGCTCAGACCAGCTCCGGCGCGGAGACGCCGATCTTCCACCGCGGCAGGTGGGCGTCGCCACTCACAGACTGAAAATCTCCCGTCAAGCGGCAGCAAGTGGCTCGGCCCTCCTCCAGGGGCCGAGCCACGTTCTGTATCTCCGCCTGCCAGTGGCTCGTCGCCGTTCCTCTATCCCGACCCC
>JAJYNV010000092.1 GCA_021786135.1 Bacillota bacterium | reverse complement strand
CGCCGACGCCAGTGCGCGCCTCGCCGGCCTTGAAACCGGCCAGTTCCAGGCGATCTACCCGGTGCCGAACGAGCTCGTGCAGTCCCTCAAGGGCCAGTCGGGCATCAACGTTCAGATCGCTCCGAGCAACGCCGCCTGGTACGTCGCACTGAACACCCAGGTCGGCCCGCTCAAGAACGTCCTGGTGCGCCAGGCGCTCAACTACGCCGTCGACAAGAGCACCTTCATCAAGGTGGTCTGGGGCGGCTACGGCCAGGTCCTCCACTCTCCGATTCCGCCGGCCGACACCTACGCGATCAACGCTGGCAACTACCCCTACAACCCGACCAAGGCGAAGCAGCTCCTGGCCAAGGCCGGCTACCCGCACGGCTTCACCTCGGTGCTCTGGGTCGGCAACAGCACGGAGTCCATCTACGCCGCAACGTTCATCCAGCAGCAGCTGGCGCAGGTCGGCGTCAACATCAAGGTTGAGCCGATGGACAACGCCTCGCTGAGCTCCGCGATCTTCTCGAACAACGCGAAGAACACGCTGCGCATGAACTACACCGGCTGGTCGGCCTCCACGGGCGATGCGGACTGGGGACTCCGTCCGCTGCTCGCCACGAGCTCCTGGCCGCCCGCGCTCTACAACCTGGCGTTCTTCGGCAACAAGACGTTCGACTCGTACCTCACGCAGGGCCTCAACAGCGGCGCTCCCAAGGTGCGTGCCGCGGCCTACGCCGCAGCCCAGAAGCTCGCCTGGCAGCAGGCGCCCTGGATCTTCCTCGGCGTCTCGGACAACATCTGGGCGACCCGCTCGAACGTCAAGGGCATCGTCGTCCGCGAGGACGAGGTTCCGATCGTCTACGGCGCATACGTGCAGTAGACCACCCGGTCGCTAGGGCAAGGGGCGCGCCATGCGGTGCGCCCCTCCTTCCCTAAAGGAGTGACAGGTCTTGGCTGCCTACTTCCTGCGCCGGGTGCTGCAGATCATCCCCACGATCTTCGGCGTTTCCGTACTGGCGTTTCTCTTCGTGCACGCCATCCCCGGCAATCCGGCGATCTTCCTGGCTGGGCCCAACGCCAGCACCGCGACGATCCACGCCCTCACGGTCCAGTTCGGACTCGACAAACCCCTCGTCGTGCAGTACTGGTACTTCCTCGTGAACGCCGTGCACGGAAACTTCGGCAACTCCCTCGGCGACGGGCAACCGGTGCTGAAGATCATCGGCTACCACTTCATGCCGACAGTGGAGCTGGCGTTCTTCGGGCTCGGACTCGCCATCGTCATCGGCGTCCTCGCGGGCATCATCTCGGCCGTGAAGCGCAACAGCGCCATCGACTACACCGTGATGACCCTCTCGATGATGGGCGTCTCGTTTCCGTCCTTCTGGCTCGCCATGATGCTGATCGCCATCTTCGCCGTCCACTTCCACATGCTCCCTTCAGGGGGCGACCAAGGCTGGAAGTCTTTCATCCTGCCCGTGATCTCGCTCGGCACGTCGGGCGCCGCCAGCATCGCGCGCTTCACCCGCCAGAGCATGGTCACGACACTCACCTCGGACTATGTGCGCACCGGCCGCGCCAAGGGAGTACGCGAGTCGGTTCTGATCTTAAAACATGCGTTCAAGAATGCGCTTGGACCGATCATCACGATCATCGGCATCCAGTTCGGCTTCCTGCTCGGCGGTGCGGTCGTTGTGGAGGTCGTGTACGCATGGCCAGGGATCGGGAACCTCTTGATCACATCCGTGGAGATGCGCAACTACCCCGTCATCCAGACGCTTCTCCTGATCTTGGCGCTCGAATTCATCCTGGCGAGCCTCCTGGTCGACGTCGCCTACGCGCTCGTCAACCCGAGGGTGCGCTATGACTAGCCCACAGCCGGCCGCGTCCCAGCTCGAGCGCCGCCAGGCGCTCGTCGACGTCCGCCTCTTCCTGCAGCGCCGCTCCGCGGTCGTCGGCGCCGTCATCATGATCGTGATGCTCGTGCTCGTCGCCTTGGGCCCTTTGATCGCCCCCTACTCCCCGAGTGCGCCGGACTACGCGCACATCCTCGCGGCGCCTTCGCTCCAGCATCTCATGGGCACCGACGAATTCGGACGCGACGTCTTCAGCCGCATCCTCTGGGGCGCCCGCCTGACGCTCGCGGTCGGGTTCATCGGCGCGTTCGCCTCGGCCATCCTCGGCACCCCGGTCGGACTCGCCACCGCCTATTTCGGCGGTTGGCTCGACGACATCGTGATGCGCATCGTGGACATCATCCTCTCGTTCCCCGGCATCCTCTTGGCCATCGGCGTGATCGCCATCCTGGGGCCGGGTCTCCAGAACGTGATCATCACCATCATCGTCTTCGGCGTGCCGATGTTCGCCCGCATCGTGCGCGGCAGTGCCATCAGCATCAGGAACCTCGAATACATCGAGGCCGCGAAAGCGGGCGGCGCAACGAACGCCCGCATCCTCTACCAGCACATGCTGCGCAACCTCGTCGGCCCGATCACGGTGCAGCTCACGCTGCAGATGGCGCAGGCGATCCTCGTCGCCTCGTCGCTCGGCTTCCTCGGCTTCGGCGCCCAGCCGCCGACGCCGGAATGGGGCGCCATGCTGGCCGAGGGCCGCATGTTCCTGACGATCGCCCCCTGGGTCGACATCTTCCCAGGCGTCTGCATCTTCCTCGCGGTGCTCGGCTTCAACATGGTCGGCGACGGTCTCAACGACATGCTCGACCCGAGGCTCCGCCGCTAGGCGGACCTGGGTCGGGCCGGACCTGAAGGAATCGGAGCCTGGACGGCAAAGGAGGGTCTATCCCGCCGACCCGAGTTTCCCCCGGGAGCGAGGTGCGGTCATGCAGGACGGAGAGGAGGACCGCGGCGCGGCGCTGCCCGGGCCTGGCGGTCCTCCTATCTATATCCGGATCTACGAACACATGCGAGCGGCGATCGAGCAGGGCGAGTTTCGCATCGGCGAGCGCATGCCGTCTGAGCGCGAGATCCAGCGCCGCTTCCAAGTCAGCCGCATGACGGCGCAGAGCGCCTACCGGAGGCTCGAGGACATGGGCTATGTCCTGCGCCATCCGACGCAGGGCACCTTCGTCGCCGCACGGCCGCAGTGGCCGTCGGCGGTGCGCAAGGAGGCGCGCTTCACCCCCTCGAAGAGCTGGCGCCACCTCGGCGGGCACTTCCTCGAGGATCTCATGGAGTCCGGCTCGCACGCCTACCGCTTCGA
>JAJYNV010000014.1 GCA_021786135.1 Bacillota bacterium | reverse complement strand
GCCGCCGACCTCGTAGAAGAACATATGGGCCTGGTCTCCCACGACCATCTCCTCGCCGCGACCGCAGTGGGTGAGCGCCGCGACCAGGTTGCCCATCGTCCCACTCGCGACGAAGAGGGCCGCATCGCCTACATCCTGTCGTCGCACCGGGACGTCACGGAGCGGCGCCGCGCAAGCGAGCGCGTCGCACACATGGCGCACCACGACGCGCTCACGGGCTTGCCCAACCGGCGTCTGCTCGAGGAGCGCCTGGCGCACGCGCTGCACAGAGCCAGGCGGCATCGCCACCGCTTCGCCCTGGCTTTCATCGACCTTGACGAGTTCAAGCAGGTGAACGACAGCCTTGGCCACGGCTTCGGGGACAAGCTGCTGCAGCAGTTGGCGCACCGCCTGCAGGACATGGTGCGCGGCGAAGATACGATCGCCCGCTCGGGAGGGGACGAGTTCATCCTGCTCGTGGATACCGTGCGCGAGCGTGCGGAGATCGACCACCTTCTCGACCGGATCGTCCATGCCCTGGAAGAGCCCTGCTTGATCGGCGGCCGTACCTTCGCTGTGCGCGGCAGCATCGGCCTCGCCGTCTTCCCGGAGGACGGCGAGGACATGGAGACGCTCATGCGGCGTGCCGACATTGCGATGTACGCCGCGAAGAAGAGCGACGGCGCGCGGTACCGCTACTTCGCGCCCGAGATGGAGGATGCGGTGGCCCTGCGCGGCAACCTGAGAGCAAGGCTCCAGGCGGCGCTCGCGCGCGGTGAGCTCGAGCTCCACTACCAGCCGCAGGTGGATCTGGTCCACCAGGAGGTCGTCGGGTTCGAGGCCCTACTGCGCTGGCGGGATCCAGTGGAGGGCCTGCGCCTGCCCGGCGAATTCCTCCCGGCGGTGGAGGGCACGCCGCTCGAGCAGGAAGTCGGCCGCTTCGTCCTGCACGCAGCCCTGACTCAGGCGGAGGCGTTCAGCCGGCAGGGCCTCGCACTGCAGGTGGCGTTCAACGCGTCGCCAAGCCAGTTCCTGTCGCCCGCCTTCACGCGGGAACTCGAGGAGGCGCTCGCCCTCCACCCGACCGTCTCGCCGCAGCAGCTGGTGATCGAGATCACCGAGTCCGCTGTGGTGCACGATGTCGAGCTGGCGCGCCGCCAGATCGAGGTCTGCCACCGGCTGGGCGTGGCGGTCGCCCTGGACGACTTCGGTACGGGGTCGTCATCGATCACCTTGCTGCAGGAATTGCCCTGCGACATCATCAAGATCGACCAGCGCTTCATTGCGGGGATGCTCGAAACGCCCGAGAGCCCGGCCATCATCCATGGCATCCTGATCATGGGGAGCGCCATGGACCGACGGGTGCTGGCGGAGGGCGTCGAGACGGCGACCCAGGCGCGGGCCCTCCTGCGGCTCGGCTGCCACCTCGTGCAGGGCTACGCGGTCGCGCGGCCCATGCCGGCCGCGGCGATCGGCAGCTCGTGCACGGACTTCACGCAGCGTGCACCGCTCGTCGTCGGCGGCGAGATCCAGGACGCCGCGGAGACGTTCCAGCTGCTTGCGGTCGAGCTCGGGCACCTGCGCTGGGCCGCGCTCTTCACGGCGACGGCGACGGGGACGGAAGCTGGGACGGGAGCTGACGGTCGCTACAAGAAAGTCCGCGGCACATGCTGCGGGCTCGGCTACTGGCTCGAGACATACGGCCGCAGCCAGTTCGCACTCCACCCCGCATTGGCCGATGTCGAGCGCGAACACCTTGTATCGCACGATCTCGCCGCGGCGACGCTGCGCCTGCGCGCCGAGGGCGACCTCAAGGCGGCTGCCGTGGCGGCGGAGCGACTCTGGCGGCAGAAGGACGATCTCATCATGGCCCTCGCCCGTCTCAAACCCTGAGGGGTGCCGCCCGGGCATCGTCCGGGCGCTGACTTATGGAACGTGAGGCGACCGTATGGACGTCAGTGTCAACCATCTCTGGGTCATCGTCAGCGCCTGCTTCGTCTTCTTCATGCAGGCCGGCTTCGTCTTCTACGAAGTGGGATTCGTGCAGGCCAAGAACGTGGTCAGCGTCGCCATCGAGAACATGCTCACGTTCATTATCGCGACGCTCGTGTTCGGGTTTCTCGGCTTCGCGTTCATGTTCGGCCCGACGCACCTCGGCATCGTCGGCGGCGGCTTCTTCTTTTTGAACCACCTGACGGCGGGCAGAAACTCGTTCGGCTACGTCTTCGCCTTCTTCGAACTCATGTTTGCCGCCACTTCGGTCACCATCGTCTCTGGCAGCATGTCGGAGCGGACGCGGCTCGTGCCGCTCCTGATCGCGGCCGTGTTCATGGCCGGCTTCATCTACCCGCTCTTTGGCCACTGGGCCTGGGGCGGCATGTTCCTGCATCAGCCGGCATGGCTCAAGAACCTCGGCTACATGGATTTCGCCGGCGCCACGGTGGTGCACGCCACGGCGGGCTGGGTCTCGCTTGCGGGCCTCATGATCGTCGGGCCGCGCAGGGATCGCTGGGACGCCGAAGGCAGGGTGAAGCAGCTCGGCCGTTCAAACGTGCCGTTCGCGACGCTCGGAACGTTCATCCTGTGGTTCAGCTGGTTCGGCTTCAACGGCGGCAGCCTGCTGCAGTTCGACAGCCGCGTCGGACTCATCTTGCTCAACACGAACTTCGCGGCGGCGGGCGGCGTGGTGGGGGCGCTCCTGACCACGGCCCTCTTCATGCGGGACCACAGCTATATGGAGGCCATCTTCTCCGGCGCGCTCGGCGGCCTTGTCGCGATCACAGCGAGCTCGGACTATGTGCAACCGCCTCAGGCGGTGCTGGTGGGCCTGATCACCGGTTCCGTCGTGGTGCTGGCGAGCCTCTGGCTCGAGCGCAGGCGCCTCGACGACGCTGTCGGTGCGGTCCCGATCCATGGCTTCGGCGGCGCCGTCGGAACGCTGCTCCTGGCGTTCTTCGCCGCGCCGCAGTTCCTGGGCGGGCAGACGAGACTCGTGAAGTTCCTCGTGCAGCTCCTGGGCGTATCGGTGAACTTCGTCTGGTCCTTCGGGCTCGGCTTCCTGATGTTCTACCTGATCAAGCGCTGGATCGGCCTGCGCGTGACCGAGGCGGAAGAGGAGAAGGGCCTCAACATCGTGGAGTTCGGCGATATCTACTCCTGGCAGGAGTACCTGCGCACCTCGCACTATGAACATCTCACGAGCGATCTCTCCGGGCGCATTCAGGTGCAGAACCAGCTTCTGCAGCGGCAGGCGCGCCTGCTCGTGGAGACGGAGGAGCACGAGCGCGTGCGCCTCGCGCGAGACCTGCATGATGGCGTCGGCCAGTCGCTGGCGGCGCTCAAGCTGCGGCTCGGGATCATTGCGGGGAGGGTGCGCAGCAGCCGCGGCGGTCCCGAGATCGAGGCGCAAGTGGACGAGACGGTGCAGCTGACTGCCCAGACGATCGAGGAGATCCGCGGCGTCCTCTTGAACCTCAGGCCCGACATCCTGCGCACCAGAGGTCTTGCGGCCGCCACAGAGGCCCTGCTCGAGGGCATGGAGAAGGCGAGCGGTATGCGATGCACCTTTGAGGCGCACGCGCAGATGCCGGACTGGGAGGAGGCGGCAGCCCTCAACATCTACCGCGTCCTGCAGGAGTCTCTCGCGAACGTGCTGAGGCATGCCCAGGCGACCAGGGTCGAGGTCACCTTCGCGCGCCTGCGCCCGGGGCTGTACGCCTTTCAGGTCCGCGACGACGGCCACGGTTTCGCGCCGGACAACGTCCACCGCGGACTTGGGCTCAACTCCATGCAGGAGAGACTTCAGATGCTGGGCGGAGTCCTGCGCATCGACTCCGCAGTCGGGCGTGGCACGACCCTGACGATGGAGGTGCCTTATGAAGACCAGGGTCGTGATCGCGGATGACCACAAGATCCTGCGCCAGTCGCTTTTCATCCTGTTGCAGCAGGAAGACGACATTGAAGTCGTAGGCGAGGCGGGGAGCGGGCAGGAGGCGCTGGATGAAGTCCAGCGCCTGAAGCCGGACATCGCCATCCTCGACATTTCCCTGCCGCAGCTGAGCGGCCTCGACGTCGCGGCCCACCTCAGGCAGGCGATGCCCGACGTGCGCGTCATCATCCTGACCATGCACAAGAGCGAGGAGTTCGTGGCGCGGGCCTTCCGCGAAAAGGTGCAGGGCTACGTCCTGAAGGACAATGCCCTCGAGGAGCTCCTGAAGGCCATCAGGGTCGTGCGCTCGGGCGGAACCTATGTCTCGCCCGACATCGCCGGCGCCATCGTCGCAGGCTTCGTGGAGAACTACAGCCAGGGCCGTGAAAGGGATGTCATCTCGCCGCGCGAGCGGGAGATCGTGGAACTTCTCGCCGGCGGGCAGAGCAACCGGCAGATCGCGCAGCTTCTGAACCTCAGCCTCAAGACCGTGGAGACGCATCGCGCCAACATCATGCACAAGCTCGGCCTGCGGAGCATCCGGGATCTCGTGCTCTATGCCGTGCGCAACCATATCATCGAGCCGTAAGGCGCGAAGAGGACCAAGATACCGCGGATCCCCTCGAGCGAATACAGTGTTGTCCGTATATGGCCTTCGAACCTCCTGTCCTAGGGTGAAGTGGGCGATCTGCGCCTACCCTCCGGGAGAGGATGATGAAGCGTGATCAACACGGGCGATACCGCATTCGTACTGATCAGCGCAGCCCTGGTCCTGCTGATGACTCCTGGTCTCGCATTCTTTTACGGCGGCCTTGTCAGAAAGCAGAATGTGCTGACGATCATGATGCAGATCTTCATCGCCATGGGGGTCGTGGCCACCATCTGGGTGCTGGGCGGATTCAGCCTGGCCTTCGGCCCGGACTGGCATGGCGTGATCGGCACCCTCAAGTACTTCGGCCTGCAGGGAGTCGGAATGGCGCCGAACCCGGCGCACGGTGCGACGATCCCATTCCTCGTCTTCTTCGCCTTCCAGCTGATGTTCGCCATCATCACACCGGCCTTGGTCACCGGTGCCTTCGCCGACCGCGTCAAGTTCTCCGGCTATCTCTGGTTCCTGGTGCTCTGGAGCGTGCTCGTCTACATCCCGGTCGCCCATTGGCTCTGGGGCGGCGGCTTCCTGGCGCAGATGGGAGCCGTGGACTTCGCCGGCGGCATGGTCGTCCACGCGACCGCTGGCTTCGGCGCCATCGCATCGGTGTTCGTGGTGGGCAACCGCTACCTGCCGAAGGGCACGTCGAACACGCCGCACAACCTTCCTTTCGTGGCGCTTGGCACCGGACTCCTCTGGTTCGGCTGGTTCGGCTTCAACGCCGGCAGCGCACTGGCGGCGAACGGGGTCGCCGCGGTGGCCTTTGTCAACACCGATGTCGCGGCATCGGTCGCCATGGTGGCGTGGCTGGCGGTGCAGTGGCTCGTTGACCGCAAGCCTACCGTCTCCGGGGCACTCATCGGGGCCGTGGCCGGCCTTGCCACCATCACGCCGGCGGCGGGCTTTGTCCAGCCCTGGGCGGCGGCCGTCATCGGACTCTTCGCGGGACTCGTGCCGTTCGGCGCGATGCGCCTGCGCATGACGTGGAGGAACGTGGACGACGCCTTGGACGTCTGGGGCTGCCATGGCGTCGGAGGTGTCCTCGGCTCGCTGCTCCTGGGCGTCTTCGCCGTCGCGTCGATCAACGGCGTCAGCGGTCTCGTCCAGGGCGACGTGCACCAGCTGCTGATGCAGTTCGTCGCGGTCGTCGTGACGAGCGGCTACGCCTTCGCGATGACCTGGGGTATCCTCAAGGTGCTCGACGTCGCCGGAAGCTTGCGCGTTTCGCGCGAAATCGAGGTGGAGGGCCTGGACGAGGCCCTACATGGGGAAGCCGCCTACGCGGACTAGTTCTGACGTCGCGAGGGGCAGCGCCGCACATGCGCGGTGCTGCCCCGCTCGATTTTTGCAACTGCGTGCAGGATATGCCACCGAACCGACAGGGCTCGCCATGTTATGCTAACAAGGTGCAAAAGCTAGAGCGGCCCGCTCCGTCGCGTCAAAGACCAGGCTCTTTTCTTGCGCTGCTCGCGTTGGCCTGGCTCGCGTGCGCCGCGCTCCTGGTCGGACCTGCGCCGGCGCGGGCTCAGGTCGCGGCCAGCCTCGACTGGTTCGGTCCCACGCTGCTGCCGAAGTATCGCATCGTGTCGTATTACGGCAACCCCCTGTCCGCGACGATGGGCGTGCTGGGACAGGGAACGACGCAGGAGATGCTCGCCCGCCTTGCCGCGCAGGAGCAGGCCTACCAGACGGCGGATCCTGGCCACAAGGTGATCGGGGCGCTCGAGCTCGTCGCCGTGGTGGCCCAGCGCAGTCCCGGACCCCAGGGCTACTACAGTTCCCGGATGCCATACTCCGTGATCCAGGGCGAACTTGACCTGGCGCGCAGCCATCACCTCCTCCTGATTCTCGATGTCCAGATCGGGCATGCGACGGTACAGAACGAGGTGCAGTATCTTGCACCGTTCCTCCGCCAACCGGATGTGGAACTGGCGCTCGATCCCGAGTTCGCCATGCTGCCGGGAGACATCCCGGGAGTCCAGTTCGGATCGATGCCGACGCCGCCCATCAACTGGGCTCTTCAGTACCTGCAGTCGCTCACCGTGCGCTACCACCTGCCGCAGAAGATCCTGATCCTGCACCAGTTCATCGAGAGCATGGTGCCGGACTGGCAGCAGATCCAGGAGCAGCCCGACGTCGTCCTGGTCCGCGACCTCGACGGCTTTGGCGGCTGGCAGCTCAAGTCGTCGGAGTACGAGCGGTTCATCCAGCAGGAGGCCATCCCGTACGTCGTGCCCTTCAAGAGCCCCCTCGGCGTGCGCGGCGCCTTGAACGGCTTCTACGTCGCGCGCATCGAGAGCCACTTCGTCGTCGCAGGCGGCATGAAGCTCTTCTACACCCAGGACCATCCGCTCGCGACGCCCGCCATGGTGCTCGCCCTCGATCCGCCGCCGCTCGTCGTCATCTACCAGTAGCGCGCAAAGGGCCGCCCGGCGACGGGCGGCCCTTTCTGATGGCGCTCAGCGGTAGGACTGGCGGGCCGCGAGGTAGCGGGGGTCTTCGCGCCGCAGACGGTCGGGATCGGTGCCGCGCGCAAGGGCAGCGTGGTAGGTCAGCAGCTGGAGAAAGACACCGGCAAGCCAGGGGTAGGTGTCGGCCGACGCCGACGGCGCCCAGGACGCGAGGGTCGGCAGGTCGATCGCAAGCAGGGAGAGATCGACGATCCCGGCCAGCTTCTTGAGGTCGTCCGCCCTATGGGCGGCCGCTGGACCGAGTATGGCGACCACGTGGTCACCCGGCTCGTAGGCGGGGACGTAGCCGTGAAAGAACTGTTCGAGCTCGAGCGCCTGATTCTCGAGGTACGCGGCCTCGCTCAACTTGAGTCCGACCTCCCGGGCGAGGGGCAGCCCCTCGGCGGCGCCCAAGATCACGCGCCGGCCACCGAGCAGACCCTTTGCTGCCTGCGCGATCTCGCTCTCGTGTCTCAAGACCCCTGCGATGCCGTCCGCCACATCGATCGGCGAGGGCAGCGTCAACTGCGGCGGCAGCTGGGCGGCGGCCGCCTTCAGGAGCAGGACGGTCATGAGCGATGAGAGCGTGAAGCTGATCGTGTGGCACCATGAGAGTTCGCGGGCATAGCCGGTCGGAACCGTGACGCTCGCGAGGCTGGCCGCCGTGGAGGAAGGGAAGCCCGTGATCAGCACCGTGGGCACCTCGCGCTCTCGCGCGGCAGCGAGCAGGTCCAGCACGGCGGCGGTCTCGCCGGAATGGCTGAAGGCCACGATCGGACGCCGGCGGTCGAGCGGGACCTGCCGCTGCAGCAGGGGGAAGGCGCCGGACGCGACGACCTGGCCGCCTCGTTCGTATAAATAGCTGGCGGCGAGTTCCGCCGCGAACAGAGCCGTGCCACAGCCGGCCAGGATCGGCACCTTGCCCGCCAGGATGCCGGCGGCGGCGTCGGCGCTGCGAGCCACCGCCTCGCCTAGCGCCAGCACATGAGCGGGCTGCGCCAGGATCTCCTCGTACATGTGGTAGGGGCCTTGGCCGCTCAAGACACCACCTCCGTCGACTCATCGGACACTGCCTCACGGTCGCAGAAGACCACGGTCTCCAGTCGGCCGCGCAGGAAAGAGGTGGGAATGCGGGGGTCCGGCGCCTCCGCCGCAAGCGCGGCATGCAGCGCCCTGCGCTTGGCCGCACCCGTGACCAGGAAGAAGATCCGCGCCGTGCCCGATAGCGCCGCAGGCGTCAGCGAGATGCGCTCCCGGGGCGGAGTCGGCACGTATGCCGCGATGGCGAGGTCGGCTGCGGCGAGGCCGGGGCAGCCGGGAAAGAGCGAGAGCGTGTGTCCTTCGGGCCCCATGCCGACCAGGGCCAAGGTGAACGGAGGCTGCTGTCCGAGTCGCTCGAGCAACCGGTCGTGATACCGGCGTGCGCCCTCCTCGCCACCGAGTTCTCCCAGCATGCGATGCACCCGCCCGGCGGCGATGCCGAGAGGCTTCAGCAGCGTCTCCTGCGCGAGGCGGTAGTTGCTCTTAGGGTGATCCGGTCCGACGCAGCGCTCGTCGCCGAACCAGTATTCCGCATCGTGCCAGTGCGGAGCGGCCGATTCCTCACCCGCGGTCGCCAGGATCACATAGACGGCGCGCGGCGTCTGCCCTCCCGCCAGCACGACCTGCGGCTCTTTTGCCTCGCGCAGCGCCTCGGCCATGGCGGTGGCGCAGGCCTTCATGGTGTCCGCGACCGTCGGAAAGACGCGCAGTTCGAGGCCGCTCATCGCAGGTGCCAGCGGCGTCCGTCATGGTGCAGGAGCTCGTCGGCCGCCTCCGGTCCGAGGCTGCCGGCGCGGTAGATGTCCGGCCCGATTTCCTCCTGGCGCCAGCCCGCCTCGATGGCGTCCACCACCTGCCACGCGGCCTCGACCTCGTCGCGCCTGGTGAAGAGGGTGCCGTCACCGGTGATCGCGTCGTAGAGGAGACGCTCGTAAGCCTCGGTTCCCGGTTTGCCGAAGGTGCCATAGTCGAAGGCCATGTCGACGTCACGCAGCTCGATGCGCAGGCCGAGCACCTTGGCCCCGACCGACAGAGTCATGCCCTCGTCCGGCTGGATGCGCAGCCTGAGCACATTGGGCTGCAGGCGCGTCTCGCGCGGGAAGAGGCGCTGCGGCGCGCGCTGGAACTGCACCGAGATTTCGCTGACGCGGCGCCCGAGGCGCTTGCCGGTGCGCAGGTAGAAGGGCACGTCGGCCCAGCGCCAGTTCTCGACCTGCAGTTTGACAGCCGCGAACGTCTCCTGCTGGGAGTCGCGGCGCACGTCGGGTTCCTCCCGGTAGCCAGGCACCGGCTTGCCGGCCATTTCGCCCGGTCCGTACTGACCCCGCACGGTCACGTTCGGCACCTCGTGCGGCGCGGGCAGCCTGAGCGCGCGCAGCACCTTGACCTTTTCGTTGTGCACCTGCTCGGCGTCGAAGGTGACAGGCGGCTCCATGGCGATCAGGGTCAGGAGCTGCAGGAGGTGGTTCTGCATCATGTCCCGCAGCGCTCCGGCCTCCTCGTAGTACTTGCCGCGGTGCTCCACGCCGATCGACTCCATCACCGAGATCTGGACGTGGTCGACGTAGCGCCTGTTCCAGAGCGGCTCGAAGATGCCGTTCGCGAAGCGCAGGACGAGGATGTTCTGCACGGTCTCCTTGCCGAGATAGTGGTCGATGCGGAAGACCTGGTCCTCCCGGAACACCGAGAGAAGTTCCTGGTTGAGCTCTCGCGCGCTGAGAAGGTCATGGCCGAACGGTTTCTCGACGATGATGCGGCTGAAGCCGTGGGACTCGTCCTGCAGCCCGACGCTGCCGAGTCCGCGGAAGATGTCGGTATAGGTGCTGGGCGGCGCCGCCAGATAGAAGATGCGGCCAGCGAACGGTCCCTGGGCGGCCTCGATCTCATCGAGCCGGCTGCCAAGGGCCTTGTAGTCGTCCGCATGGCGCAGGTCGCCTACGACGTAGACGGCCTGGGCTATCACGTCGTCGGCGTCGCTGCCTTCCACGGTCTCGTGCAGGCGCTGGCGGAAGCTCTCGTCGTCGAGGGGCTGCCGTGCGAAGCCGACGAGCGGCATCGGGCCTCCGATCAGGCCGGCGCGCCGCAGGCCCGCGATCGCCGGAACCAGCTTGCGATGGGTGAGGTCGCCTGTGGCGCCGAGGACGCAGAGCAGGACTCCCCTGGCCTGCGCGCTCATCGGCTCTCCACCTTGTGTCCGCCGAATTCGTTGCGCAGGGCGGCGATCACCCGGTTGGCCAGGGTGTCCTCCTGGCGCGAGAGGAAGCGCTGCTGCAGGGAGAGCGTGATCACCGGCGCCGCGACGCCGCGCTCGATCGCCTCGACGGCCGTCCAGCGGCCTTCGCCGGAATCGTCGACATAACCGCGCAGGTGCTGAAGCTCCGGGTCCTTCTCGAGCGCCTGAGCCAGGAGGTCGAGAAGCCAGCTGCGCACGACCGAACCGTGCCGCCACAGCTCGGCCACCTCCTCGAGCTGCAGGTCGAACGGTCCGCGCTTGAGGAGCTCGAAGCCTTCGCCGTAGGCTTCGAGCATGCCGTACTCGATCCCGTTGTGCACCATCTTGACGTAATGCCCTGAGCCTGGCGCCCCGGTGTGGAGCAGGCCGCCCTCCGGGGCCAGGGCCTTGAGCGCCGGTTCGAGACGGCTGAACGCTTCGACGCTGGCACCGACCATGAGGCAGTAGCCCTCCTGGAGGCCCCAGATGCCGCCGCTCGTGCCGGCGTCGACGAACTCCACCTCCGCGGCTTCGCACAGCTTCGCCATCTCGAGGCTATCCTTGTAGTGGCTGTTGCCGCCATCCACCAGGATGTCGCTGGGCCCGACGCGCTCCAAGAGATGCGCGATGGTCTTCTGGGTGGGTGCGCCGGCCGGAACCATCAGCCAGACGACGCGGGGTGGCCGCAGCAGCTCGCAGAGATCATCGAGCGACGACGCCGTGCCGATGCCGTCGGACTCCACGGCTTTGCGGGCTTCCTCGCTCGGGTCGAACCCGATCACCCGGTGACCGCTGCGCGCGAGGCGCCGCGCCATGTTGGCGCCCATGCGTCCGAGTCCCACCATGCCGATCTCCATCGTGCTTCAGCTCCCTTCGCTGGGGGCCATGGCCGCGATCACGCCGGCCAGGCGCTCGATCTCCTCCTCTGCGTTGCCGTCGAGCAGCACACGGGCGAACGGGCGGCCTCGAGCGATGAGCGCCTGGGCGTCGCCCTCCGCCTGCGCCGCAAAGAGCGCGGCGAGCGTGAAGGGAAGTCCGGGAATGTCGATGTTCCCCTCGGGCGGCGCGTAGAGCTGGAGGAAACTGCCGCTGTCCGGGCCGCCTTTGTGGTACTGTCCCGTGGAATGCAGGTAGCGGGGGCCGATGCCTACCGTGACCACCGCGCCGGTGCGGTCGGCGACCTTCTGGCCGAGGCCGCGCGCTGCTGCCAGCAGCGACGGGTCCGACCGCGCGTAGACCTGCACCGCCAGGTATCCAGGCGGCGCCACGGCGGACACCACATCCATCGGGTCGCCTACCTCTGCGAGCGCACCGCCGCTCCGGCCGTCCTTGAGGACCTCTTCCGTGTTGCGCTTGCTCTCGGCCACGTTCGGCTCGTCGAAGGGGTCGATCTCGAGCAGGCGACCGAGGAGCGCAGTGGCGCACTCCCAGGTCGCGACGGCGGCGCCGAGCGCGGCTGCATCTTCTAGGGCGCCGAGCGCGATGTACGGCACCGCGCTCGAGCCTGTGCCGAAACTGACACCGATGCGATCGGCTCCCGGCGGCGAACCTGGCGCTGGCAGGACGCCGCGGCCGGACTTGCCGGTGCTCTCGGCGAGAAGCTGCTCGAGCCAGTCGACGAAGGGCAGGTCGTCCGTCGGAGGCAGGGCGAGCTTCTGCCTGCCTGCTCCGTGCGCCGCAGCCAAGGCGGCCGCCAGCCTGGCTGCGGTAGAGTGCTCCGTCGCCCCCAGGAGCTCTGTCATCGCCTCGCGACCTCCGGCGAGCAGCGCTTCGAGGTCGTAGCCGAGCACGGCGCCCGGCACGAGGCCAAAGAGAGAGAGAGCCGAGTAGCGCCCGCCGATGTCCGGCGGGTTCAAAAAGCAGCCGCCGAAGCGCTCGGCCTCCGCCAGTGCGCTCAGCGGGGTGCCGGGATCGGTGATCGCGTAGAAGCGTCGGCTGGCCCCCTCGCCGAGGACATGGTCGGCCGCCGCGCGCAGGATGTGGTAGAGTACCTCCACTTCCCGCGTGGTGCCGCTCTTCGATGAGAGCAGCACGGCCGTCTCCTGCCAGCTGATGCCGGCAAGCAGTGCCTCTATGGCGTCCGGCTGCGTGGTATCCACGACGTCGAGGGCGATGCGCGGCGCCGGCGCGAGACGCCGCAGCACGTCAGGGAAGAGGGAACTGCCACCCATGCCGCACAGTACCAGACGGCGCACGCCCTGCCGCTGGAGATCCTGCGCGAACGCCTCGAGCTCCGGCAGCCGCTCCTGCATGGCATCGCAGAGCTGCAGCCAGCCAAGGCGCCTCTTCGCCACCTCCGGCGCGTCGAAGAGCAGAGTGTCTCCTCTCCTCAGGCGTTCTGCGGCATCCTCGGCCGCCAAGGACTCGAGATGCGCCGCTGCAGGCCCGACGAGAGCCCCCAGGGCGAAGCTTCCCGCGTCGCTCGGACGCAGTTCCTTGGCCTTGATCTCGATCTCGTTGAAAAGGCGCGCGAAGGCGTCCTCGAAGCTAGCGACGCCCTGGCGCTGGAGCTCCTCGCCGACCGCTTCGAGATCGAAGCCGAGCCGCGTCAGCCCTTCGACGACCTGCCGCGCTTCGCCGATTCCCTCATGCAGCGTCGTGCGGGCCAGGCCATGGTCGCGGAAGGCCGTCAGTGTGGCGGGAGGGATCGTGTTGACTGTCTCCGGCCCGATCAGTTCCTCGACGTAGAGCGTGTCGCGGTAGGCGGGGTTCTTCGTGGACGTGCTCGCCCAAAGCGGCCGCTGCGCGCTGGCGCCGTGCCGCTTGAGTTCGGCGAAGGGCGCCCCGTGGAAGATCTCCGAGAAGGCTTCGTAGGCGAGTCGCGCATTGGCGACGGCCGCCTTGCCCGCGAGCGCTCCGGCCTCCTCGCCCAGTGCCTCGAGGCGGGGGTCGAGCAGGGTGTCGACGCGGCTCACGAAGAAGCTCGCCACGGAGTGGATGCCCGAGACGTCGAGGCCCTCCTTGAGACGGCGTGCCAGGCCCTTGACGTAGGCCTCGGCTATGCGCCGGTACTGGGAGAGGGAGAAGAGCAGCGTGACGTTGATGTTGAGTCCCTGGTAGGTGAGCTCCTCGATCGCCTGGGCACCTTCGACGGTGCCCGGCACCTTGATCATGATGTTCGGCAGGCCGAGGCGACCGAAGAGGTGCATAGCTTCCTGGATCGTCCCCTCGGCGTCGTGCGCTAGGTGCGGGGAGACTTCGAGACTGACGAAGCCGTCCTGGCCGCGGCTCGCATCGTGCACGCCGCGCAGGATCTCGGCCGCGAGGCCGATGTCGCGCAGCGCGAGCTCCTCGTAGATCTCTGCGGTACCTGCCCCGAGCGCCGCGAGCGCGGCGATCTGCGGGTCGTAATCGTGGCTGCGGCCGATCGCCTGTTCGAAGATGGCCGGGTTCGAGGTGACGCCGCGGACGCCTGAGGCCACGTCGCGGCTGAAGCCTCCGTCGCGCAGATAGGAACGCAGGATGTAGTCGATCCAGACGCTCTGTCCGAGTTCCTGCAGGTCGATGAGATCAGACATGGCGATCCTCCTTTCCGAGCAGTGTGCGCACAGCCTCCTGGACCGCCTCGGGCGTCAGCCCGAACGCACGGTAGAGCACCTCACCGGGGGCCGAGGCGCCGAAGTCGTCGAGGGCCACGCAGGCCCGGCGCGGGCCGAGGAAGGGCAGGAACTGTCCCGGCTCCGCGGCGACGACGGCCACCTGGGGCAGGTCCGGCGGCAGTACGGATGCCCGCTCCGCCTCTCCCCTCGCGGCGAATGTCTTGAAGCAGGGAGCGCTCACCACGCGCACCTCCAAGCCCTCCGTCCTCAGCCGCTCCTGGGCGGCCAAGGCGATCGAGACCTCGCTGCCCGAGGCGACGAGCACGGCTGCAGGGGGACCTTCCGCGTCGCGCAGCACGTAGGCGCCCTGTTCGATCGCATCCTCCGGCACGCCCGCGAGCACCGGCAGCTTCTGCCGGCTGAGCGCGAGGGCCGTCGGGTGCCCTGTGGCGCTTGCCGCAAATGCCCAGGCGAGCCGGGTCTCGCTTGCGTCGGCCGGACGGATGACGAAGAGGTTCGGAATCAGCTCGAGCGCCGCGAGCTGCTCGATCGGCTGGTGCGTCGGCCCGTCCTCGCCGAGGCCGATCGAGTCGTGGGTCAGGACGTAGGTCACAGGCAGGCGCATCAGGGCTGAGAGCCGCATCGAGGGCCGCATGTAGTCCGAGAAGATCAGGAAGGTGCCGCCATATGGCCTCAGTCCGCCGTGCGCAGCCATGCCGTTCATGATCGCGGCCATCGCGTGCTCGCGCACCCCGAAGTGGATGTTGCGGCCGGCGAAGTCACCTGCCGCGATGTCGCCGAGGCCGGTGAGCGCTGTGTCATTCGACGGGGCAAGGTCCGCCGAGCCGCCCAGGAGGTCGGGCAGGCGCAGCGCGAGGCGCTGCAGGACCTTGCCCGAGGCCGAGCGGGTTGCCATCTCGCCCTCGGCGGGGAAGGGGGGGATATCCTGCCTTATGTCTTCAGACGGACTGCCGGCCATCACGCGCAGGAACTCGACGTGGAGTTCGGGATCCGCGTCGCGCATGAGGTCGAGGCGCTTCTGCCACTCCGCGACGAGCTGTTCGCCGCGCTTTCGATACTGCGGCGCGAAGGCCTTCACGTCGTCCGGCAACCAGAATGTCTCGCCTTCGGGCACGCCGAGGAAGCGATGCGTCGCGGCCGTCGCATCCGGTCCCAGCGCCGCACCGTGTACCGCGGCCGTATCCACCTTGGGCGAGCCGTAGCCGATGTGGGTGCGGACCCCAATGAGCACGGGTCCGTCCGCAGCCTCTGCCTGGGTGACGGCACGGTCGATGGCCGCGAGGTCGTTGCCGTCGTCGACCGCGAGCACCTGCCAGCCGTAGGAACGGAAGCGCTCTGCGGTATCGTCGGTGAACGCGAGATCGGTGGACCCTTCGATCGAGATCCGGTTGTCGTCGTAGAGGACGATCAGCCCCGGCAGGCGGAGATGACCGGCGAAGGAGGCCGCTTCATGCGAGATCCCTTCCATCAGGTCGCCATCCGAGCAGATCACGTAGGTGCGGTGGCGGACGGCTTCGCGCCCGGGCCTGTTGTAGCGGGCGGCGAGGTGCGCCGCGCCGAGTGCCATGCCGACGGCATTGGCGATGCCCTGGCCGAGCGGACCGGTCGTGACCTCGATGCCGGGGGTGACGCCCCGCTCGGGATGTCCGGGTGTCCTGCTGCCCCACTGGCGGAACTGCTTCAGCTCGTCCAGACCGAGGTCGTAGCCGAAAACATGCAGGAGCGCGTAAACTAGTGCCGAACCGTGGCCTGCGGAGAGTACGAAGCGATCGCGGTCGGGCCAGTCCGGCGCCTGCGGCGCGAAGCGGAGATGGCGGGAGAAGAGGACATAGGCCATCGGAGCCGCGCCGAGCGGCAGTCCCGGGTGGCCGGAGCGTGCCTTTTCCACCTCATCGACGGCGAGAGCCCTGAGGACGTTGACGACCCGCGTATCTTCCGCCCCGAAGCCGGCCCGGGGGGCATCACCGGCGGCAGCCGGCGTACTCGGCCTCAGGGTTCCTCCCATGTCGGCTACAGAGGAACCGTCGAAGTGCTGCAAGAAAGTTCGCCCCTTCTCTGGATCTGTCCACGGCCCAGGGCCGCGGTCACGGCGTGCACGGATCAGAGGAACCGATTCCTGAACCATAGTAAATTGTATCATGTGGGCTTTGTTCCCCGCGTAACCAGGACGCGAAGGCGTCCGGCACCCGGGCACCCCGACCCAAGTCCCCAGGCAACGCAAGGAGGAATGACCTTGGCACCGCCCCGCTCCAAGCAGACGAGCCGCAATTCCACCACCATCGTCATCGTCGTGGCGGCGGTTCTGCTCGTCGTGCTGGCCGTCGTATGGGGGCTCGCACTCGGCGGTTCAAGCAAGGGTGCACCCACGGCGAAGGTCAAGACCAAGGCGGTCACCGTCGGTCTCGTGACGATGTCGGGTCAGCGCACCCAGGTTGCGGTCTCCGGCAAGCCGGTGACCGTGGTGGAGTTCTTCGCCATCTGGTGCCCCTACTGCGCCTACGACGCCAAGTGGGTCATGCCGGACTTCGCCAGCCGGGTGGAGAAGGCGGGCGGACGCTTCTTCGCGGTTGACGCGTCCCAGCAGTTGGGACAGGCGGTGCCCGGCCCCTTGGGCCACCCCGAGCAGGGCATCGAGGGGAGTCACCTCCAGCCGCCCGCGGGACAGGAGGAGTCGATGAGTCTGAAGGCCATGGCGCACTACAAGGCGACATTCCACCTGCCATTCCCGCTCTACTACGACGAAGGGCTCACCTACGCGACATCCGTCGGACTGCAGGGGTACCCGTCCTTCCTCTTCTACAACAGCAAGGGCAAGGCCGTCGCCGGGATCGAAGGCTGGCAGACCGAGGCCCAGCTCTGGCAGGCGTACCAGCAGGCGGCTAAGAAGTAGGCCGCGTCGGCTGTGCTACAATCCGGCGGGAGGATGATGGCGTGCGTCTTCTGCTGCTGAACGGGCCCAACCTCAACCTGCTCGGCGAGCGCGAGCCGGAGCACTATGGCCGCGAGACCTGGGCCAACATCGAGGCGCGCCTCAAGACCAGGGCGGCCGCGCTCGGCATCGAGCTCGAGTGCCGGCAGCACAGCAGCGAGGGCGGGATGATCGACATCCTCCACGCCGCGCGCCACGAAGTGGATGGCGTGATCCTGAACGCGGGTGCCTACACGCATTACGGCTACGCCCTGCGCGATGCCATCGCCGCCATCCCCCCGCCCGTCATCGAGGTGCATCTGAGTCTGCCGGAAGCGCGCGAAGAGTTTCGGCACGTCTCGGTGATCGCACCGGTCTGCGCGGGACGGATCGCCGGATTCGGCGCGCTCTCGTACGAGCTCGCGCTCGAGGCGTTCGCGCGCCTGAGAGGACCTGAGGAGGCACATACGCGGTGAGCGAGGAAAGGATTGCGGCACTGCGCCGACGCCTGGCCAAGGAGAGCCTGGACGGGTTCATCACATTCATGGAGCAGGACTTTTTGTACCTCTCGGGATTCAGCGGCGATGCGGGTGCCCTCGTCATCGGTCGTGACGACGCGCTCCTCCTGACCGACAGCCGCTACATCGAGACGGCCGAGGTGGAGGTGCGGGGGGCGCGCACAGCCAAACACGGCGTGCCGCTCTGGCACGACGTCGCCCAGGCTGTGCGCGAGATGGGTGGCGAGCGATGGGGATTCGACGCCACTGCCGTCTCCTACGACGCGTATCGGCAACTCGAGGAGCAGGGTGTTCCGCTCGTGCCTACCAAGGGGATCGTCCTTGCGCAGCGCATGGTCAAGGACGACGAGGAGGTCGCGAAGCTCAGGCGGGCCTGTGCGATCGCGGCCGACGCGCTGGAGGAGGCGATCGATCGCATCCGACCGGGCATGACGGAACGTGAGGCCGCGCTCTGGCTCGAGATGCGCATGCGCGAGATGGGCGCCGAGGGACCGGCGTTCCCATTCATCGTGGCCTCGGGGCCGCGCGGCTCCCTGCCGCACGGTGCGGCAGGCGAACGCGCATTCGCCACAGGCGACATGGTGACCTTTGATGTCGGATGCCGCTACTTCGGCTATCATTCAGACATCACGCGCACGGTTGCCCTCGGGACGCCGCAGGCCGAACTGCAGCGCGCCTACGAGGTGGTGCGAGCGGCGCAGCAGGCGGGAATCGCGGCGGTGAAGCCGGGGGCTGCGGCGAGCGATGTCGACGCCGCGGCACGCGACGTGATCGCTAGGGCAGGCTACGGCGAGTATTTCGGGCACGGCACCGGACACGGCGTCGGGCTCGAGATCCACGAGTGGCCGCAGATTTCGTCGCGCAGCGACGATATTCTTGAAGCTGGCATGGTGCTGACCGTCGAGCCGGGGATCTACCTCCCGGGCGTGGGCGGAGTCCGCATCGAGGATACGGTGCTGGTC
>JAJYNV010000164.1 GCA_021786135.1 Bacillota bacterium | reverse complement strand
CGACATCGAGTCGATCGCGCGTCGCGTCATCGTCATCGACCATGGCAGCGTCGTGTTCGACGGCAAGGTCTCGCACCTGAGGCGCCAGTGGCTGACGGATAAGGTGGTGGAGCTGCGCTCCGAGGAGGAGGTGACCCCGCCCGAGATGCCGGGCGTCACGGTCGAGAAGGCCTCGCGCTACGGCCTCAGACTTCGCTTCTCGGCGCAGGACCTCCCGGTGCGGCAGGTGGTGGCGGAACTCCTCGAGCGTTATCCCGTGCACGACATCACCATCTCGGACCCACCGCTCGAGTCGGTGATCGCCGCCATCTACCAGAGGGAGGGCGCAAGGCGATGATCGCGTGCCGCAAAGTCTGGGCCGTGGCGACCGCCTACGCCCGCAGCGTCTGGGCCTATCCGGGTGCCGAGGCGGTGCGCACCATCTTCCTGGTCGTCATCCTGGTCGTCTTTCTGGCGCTCTGGCGCACCACCTACAGCACCATGGACACCGGCACCCTAGGCGGACTGCGCCTGCCGCAGATGCTCGAGTACCTCGCCGGCACGGAAGCGATCGTGCTCTCGGCGCCGGCGTTCGCCGACCGCATCGGCGAGGATGTGCGCACGGGCGGCCTCGCGGTGCAGCTCACCCGGCCCATCTCCTACCTGGCGTTCCAGTTCGCCGTTGCCGCCGGCGAGAGCTGGCCGCGGCTCCTGCTGAACCTACTTGTCGGCTCTCTCGTCGTCCTGCTGGCGACTGGCTCGCTGCCGGTGGGACCCGAGGGCCTTCTCGCCTATCTCATCGCCTACGTTCCCTCCTTTCTCCTCTACGCATCGCTCTTTCTTGGCCTCGCTCTGACGAGCTTCTGGCTCGAGGACGCCTGGGCCGTCACCTTTCTCGCCTCACGCTCCGTGATGATCCTCGGCGGCCTCCTGGTGCCGCTCTCGCTCTTCCCGCCGGTGCTCGCGCGGATAGCGCAGATCCTGCCGCTTCAGCTCATGGTCTACGGTCCCGCGCAGCAGCTCGTCCACCCGTTCCAGGGCTTCCCGGGCCTGATGCAAGAGGAGGCCGTCTGGCTTCTCGTCCTCTTTGCCTTGCTCGCATTCATCTACCGGAAGGGGGTGGCGGCGCTCCATGTCCACGGCGGATAGGCGCCGCTTCTGGCCGCAGCTGATGCTGGCGGCCATGCGGGCTCAGCTCGCGTACCCCGGAGCCTTCTGGCTCACCATCCTGGCGATGGTTCTGAACGACGGCGTCTGGCTCGCCTTCTGGTGGCTCTACTTCTCGCGCTTCCCTGTGATCCACGGCTGGCGCCTCGAAGACGTCGCGGCCCTCTGGGCGATCGGCGCCTCGGCACTCGGCATCGTGCAAGGGTTCGGCGGCAACCTTTCCCGCCTCTCGAGGCTCATCATGCAGGGTGAACTCGACGTCTACCTGTCGCTGCCCAAGCCGGCCCTGCCGCATCTCCTGCTGAGCCGTGTCAACGTCGCGAGCCTGGGCGACGTCCTCTTCGGAACGCTTGTCTTCCTCGTATTCCTGCACCCGTCACCCGCGCGCCTTCTGCTCTTCCTGCTCGCCGTGGTACTGGCCGCAGCGATCTTCCTCGCCTTTCTCCTGCTGCTGCACACCCTCGCATTCTTCCTCGGCCGCGCCGATCTGCTCGCGGACCAGGTCACGATCAGCATGGTGACCTTCAGCACCTACCCGAGTCCGATCTTCCAGGGCGGGCTGCGCATCGTGCTCTTCACACTGCTGCCGGCCGGCTTCATCGACACCATGCCGGTATCGATCCTGCGCTCGCCCGATCCCCGCTTCATCGCAGCGACCGTCGCCTTCGCGCTGCTGCTGAGCCTCTTCGCGCTTCTCGTCTGGCGTCAGGGCCTTAAGCGATATGCCTCGGGCAACCTCTTTCAGACGCGCCTCTGATGTCCCAAGCCTCGACACCTCCGCCCGCGTCGCCGCATAGACTGGTTACAGCACCTGGCGTCAGGAGGCGACACGGCATGTGGCCAAGGCGTGATCCGCCCGCACAAGTCCGGCCCTTCTACCTGCACCGCAGCGTCGACACTTCAGGCGTGAGCGGCACAGGCATCGTCGCCGTCGGCGCTGTGCTGCCGTCAGGCAAGGCAGTGCTCGAATGGCGATCCCGCTGGCGGACCGTCACCATATTCGAATCGGTCGACCAGATCATCCTCATTCATGGCCACGGTGGCCGGACCCTGTTGCACTGGGGCGAGCCGCCGGTCTCAAGCTCCCTGCCCGCCTGGGTGTCCTCCTGGCAGCGAACGCGTACGTCTTCTATAGAGGAGCGCAGCCGCATGCTGTCGGTCGTGCCGGCCCTGGTGACAGAGGAGCGCGCAGTCTCGGAGGCCTCCACCTGGGCGCGAGCCAGGGATGCCTACCTCACAGTGCGCGCACGCACCGCAGACGCCATGGCGCGTCAGCGCCGCGGCTGACCGCCAAGGGCAATTCAGGCGGCCTTCAGGAGCAGCAGGGCGCCGATCAGGACGAAGGCGGCACCTGCCCCGGCCTGCACATAGCGCACCGGCACGACGCGACCCAGAGCCTCGCCGAACAGGGCGCCGATCAAGGACGAAAGCACGAGCGCCAAGCCAGCAGCCAAGAAAATGAGCCAGGGGGCTCGGGTGCGCGAGGCGAGCATCATCGTCGTCAGCTGGGTCTTGTCGCCGAGTTCGGCAAGGAAGACGAGACCGAAGGTGACGGCGAAGGCCTTGAGGTCCAAGTGCATCCCCACCCCCCGGGTGCAGGCTATGCTGTCCGCAGGAGTTGGTAGAAGCAGGCGAGCGAGCTACGCACGTCGTCGAACCACTGACACACTCGGTTGACCGACTGCCGCTTGTCCAATTCACAGGGATCTACTGGTGCACCACCAGATGCCTTATAGCAGGTGCGGCCGTTGCAGAGCCGGTATAGCGCCCCAATTGCGCTACAGTGACCCTGGCGCGGATCAGGCGGTGTTGGGCCGTGGGTACAGGAGGAGGATACATGCGGAAGACGGCAGGCGTTCTGCTGTGTGTCCTGGCAGTGCTTGCATCTGGCTGCGGCACGTCCAACGTCAAGGGCGCCAAGCCCATGGCCGGATCTGAGCGACTCGCCAGCAGCGGCTTCAAGATCTGCCTGCCTCTGCATCCCACCCAGCGGCACAAGCCGAGAATGGCCATCACCGCTTCGATGACGCGTCAGAGGTCAATCACCATAAGGCTACGAACCCCTCTCCCGGCCTATCGTGAGGCAAGTTTCTTCTTAGTGCCTTTCGCTTATGGGTACGGAGACGTCCTCTGGGGTAGGGTGAACTGGAACCTAAAAGGATGTCTGAAGCGCTTCCATCGCCCGCTCGGACAAGTGCCCGTACACGACGGGTTCTTCTCCTGGGCAGGGCACTTCCCAAAGTCGTTCCACATGGGGGACCTCGTGATCGTGCTCGACAAGAGTGTCTACTACGTGCAGCCGCTAAGTTGGAACACGCCTAGCGAATCCTCGCGGAAAGATGGCTCCACTCAAGCGCCGCAGACAGCTTTTATTCCATAGACACGGGAGCGGCATTCTATCTCAAGCCGGAGTGTCAGCTCAGCCACCCTGTCGGATGTAATGTTGTGTCTTGTCGCCGAGCTCGGCGAGAAAGCGAGACCGAAGGTGACGGCGAGGGCCTTGAGATCCAAATCGCATCTCCACCCTCTCGCCCAAGGCTATGCGCGGGAAGAGGGCGGTCAGAAGAGATGGGCGGCGCAGCTGACGAGGTGGGTCAGGGCAGCGTGGCGAGCCAGTTGGCCACCGGATTCACGCCGTGTTGGATGTCCCGGACGGTGAGCGGGAGCGGAATGTCTGGCTTCAGCCCGGGCTGCACCTTGCCCTCGATCGGACTGACGTACCCGATCGACTCCTGACACCCGACATGGAACTCTGGCGTGGAGTCTCGGGTGAGGGACGCGCGTCGGGTGCGACCGCCCGCTCATCCCGTCAAGAGGCTGCCGCTCTTGACCCGAGTTCGGCGGCTTAGGCCCTCCATCGGGTGCGGTTCAGATCTGTGGCGGCAATATCATCCAGTCTCAGGCGGCTTGAACATGAGGCTGCCTGAGTTCGGCGCGGCGGGGTGTTTTGCGTAGCGGCTGGCGGGCGAAGAAGCTGCGCCAGCGGTCAGGGTGGGAGAGGAGCGTGAGAACGCAAGTGCCTGGCAGGCTTGAGGGAGAGTTCGATGACGGAACAGTTGTGCGGTTCTGGCCCCGCGACGGCAAGCACCGCTTCGAGAGGGTGGGCGAGGGGGCGATCTTCTCGCTGCCCTCGCTGGCCCCAGGTCATATCCTAAAGAAGGAAACCTCTGCCATCTCGTCGAAGGTGCGGCGAGATCCTCGCGGAACATAGCGAGCCGCGTGAGGTCGGAAGTCTGACCTAAACGCCGGAGATCAGGAGGAAAGAACATGCTTGCGTTCTCTAGGGGGCTCACACATGCCTGCGCCTGATCGCCGACTGCATCCCATACTTGCCGCTGCGGGCGTCTACATTGTCTTCGGGCTTGGCTGGAACTTCGTCAACCTTCGCTGGGTCGCCCCACAAATCCTGGCATGGCTCCAGGCCCCGTCCTGGCTTCCGGTATCCGTCTGGGCAACCCCCAGCGGCATTTGGACAGCGGTCCCGGACTTCGTCGCCACTCTCCCCGGCGAGATCGCGCTGCCTCTTGCGCTCTACCTTTTATTGGTGAGGAGGTACGGCCTCGCGCCACTCCTGCGTCGTCCTGCGCGGTTGGGCGCGGCAGCCATAGTATCCTTGGCGGGTATTGCCGGTGCGATCTTTGTTGCGGCGACGCAGGATCCGGTACTCGGAGTCGTGGACATCGTCAGTTTTCTGCTATTCGTCGGGGTCGTCGGTCCGTTGGAGGAATGGAGCTTCCGTGGCGTGCTGACGCGCGTCGTGGCGGATCGCGTCGGGCTCTTGCCGGCTGCTCTGATTGTCAGCGCCGCGTTCGGGCTCAGCCACCTATTCGAGGGGCTCTTCCAAGGGCAAATGTCCTTCGGGAATGACTTGGCCTACATGGGCACGACAGCGCTCACCGGCCTCATCCTCACTTGGGTCGCCTGGCGCAGCGGTTCGATCCTTTGGGCGGCCACGGTGCATGGACTCAACGATTGGCTGTTGGCGACGGCGTTTCAGGGGGGCGCATCCCTGGTAGAGAACCTGGCTATGGTGGCCCTCGCCGTGCTCGGTACGGAAGCCGTGCGCCTGATCAGCGGCATTGCCGAGCGCCGGCACGAGGCGACGTTTACCACCTAGATCCTGGCGAGGGGGCGAAACATGATTTGGCCGCCGTGGGCTAGGGCAACGTTCGCGATCGCCGGCTCCATCGTGATACTGCTCTTCTTCCTGGGGCTGTCGATCGCCATGGAGAACTGGCGCTTCTTCCTGTGGAGCATTCCTCCAGTGGCCGTCTCTCTGTCCGTGGCGCTTTCATTCTTGACCCCGCACCGTCCGACTCCGCACCACGGTTCAACGTGGGGTCAGCGATGCGACGCCGCACCCCGGTTCAACGTGGGGTCAGCGATGCGACGCCGCACCCCGCTGGTCGCCCAAATGACCACCGCCGAGCGGCTTTGGTTCGCCGGCTCCATCCTGGTCGTCACCATCATCCCAGCCTTCTCCCTGCGGCTGCTCGCGCAGATTCCCGCCCTCCTGATCCTGATCCCCATCCAATTGATCGGCCTCGCTGGGGCGATCGTGGCCGTGGCGCGAGCCGCCAGGCGCACGAGAGTCGAGTAGCCTCTGCCCACGCGCCGAGAGTACGCGCTCGCGCAGTGCTCACTGTGATTGACTAGAACGGGAGGCCACCACATGTTCCGCAGGTTGACGGGCATCGAACCTCTGAACATCGCCGACCAAGTGCGTTATAGGTTCCTCGGCTGGGTTATCGCGCTGATGATGCTGGATGTCCTGGTGCCGGCGGCGCATGAGGCGGTCGGGCTCCCTCAATCGGTCACGATGACGCTCCAGGTGCTCACTTGGATCGGGACACTCTTGGCATTCGTCTGGGCCGTCATGCTGGCGAATGGGCCAGGGCGAACAGGCAACAAGGAGCGATAGCATATGCCGTGGCCCTACGACGCCCGCGATCCCTGGATCATGGATAAGAGGGGTGGAAGGCAATGGGCGCGCATCCGGGCGAAGGGCCGGCTATACTTCACCCTCGTGCGAAACATCCTCGTCTGGATTCTGGTGGCCGGGCTCAGCGATACGGCCCTGCAGTGGCTCTGGAGAACGCCGTCGTTTCAGCCGTGGCCCAACTTTCTCGGGAATGCAACCGTCTTCGGCCTCATCGGCTACTTCTGGGGCCGTTGGAGGTGGAACGACAGGGAACTCCAATACCAGAGCGGCGCCGGCCACGAAGGAACGTAATGGCTGCACGAGAGTGCGGGAGGCGAACTTGTGTTCAAAGCTGTCATCTTTGATCTCTTTGGCACCGTCTTGGAACCATGGGACATGGAGCGGCATCGCGCCACGCTGAGTCGCATGGCCAAGGCGCTCAACGTCGGATCAGATGACTTTGGCGCCGCCTGGGGGCATTACGCCGCCCCTGGCATGAATGGAGCGTTTGGCTCCATCGAGGAACAGATCACCCGCGTCTGTGACGCCCTGTCGGCACACGTGCGGCCGGAACAGGTTTCCCTGGCGGAGTCGGTACTCTTGGACGACGCACGGGATTACCTCTTGCCGAGAGGGGACGCCCTAGCGACCATGATGCGCGTGAAGGGCTTGGGGCTGAAGGGCGGGGTCATCAGCAATTGCGGCCTCGAAGTGCCGCGCCTGTGGCAGGAGCTGCGATTCTCGCACTACGTCGACGCCCCAGTCTTCTCGTGCGTTTCAGGCCTGAAGAAACCATGGGCACAGGTCTATGAACAGGCGCTGGATCTGCTAGGCGTGTCGCCCGAGCAGGCTCTATTCGTCGACGACGATCCCGCGTTTGTGGAAGGCGCAAGGGCCGTGGGCGTTGTGGCGGTTCGTATCACAAACGATCCGTCCACCCAGACGAGTGACCAATGCGTGGCGAGATTGAGCGACATTCTACCTATGCTGAGCTGACTCGGTGCTGCCCCGCGAGCGACTTTGCCGGTGCCACTGCACACAGGTCGCCCTGCCCCCCTGTCGCCGACGCCCGATATAGCGTACGTGCAAGGGGCGGATCTCGCTGCGCAAAGCGTAGCGCCGCCAGCATCGCCGACCAGCTCTGATTCAGGATGGGCCTCCGCCGACGCTTCCCGCGGGCCCTCGCCCCACACAGGCGGGGGCTTTTGATTTGTTGGGGTGTGAACGCAGCGGTGTGGGCGCGGGTCATGATCGTGTGTCACTCGGGCCCAGACGAACGACGAGAAGCGCCGCACCCGTGCCGCCTCCGTCAAGGCTGCGCTCGCTGTCGCTCGCCGGCAACGCCGGCTTTGACGTCGGCTTGCGGGCGCGGCCTACCCTTGCCACTTTCCAAGGAGGGGTCGGGATGCTCAAGGTCGAGTCGGAGCACTGCTACAGGAGTCCTCACGCCGAACGGGGTCATGATCCACTTCTTCGACGGCAAGGAGATCAATTCGGTCACGCTCCGTTACGCCTTCACCGCAAAGCCTCGGTGGGGCGGGAAGGCGGAGGAGCGTCAGAACCTCGCGTTCATCCTGCTCAACGACTACGGCCGGCGCCACGGCATGTCGGACGAGGCTGCAGAGATCGGTGCGGACGCGCTCATGCGCCCGTTCGCGGAGCAGTTCCCCAAGGACATCGCCCCCCAGGACACGCTCTTCATCGAGGAGCACAAGATCGAGGACTGGCTGCACGTGATGCGCATATTCGCAGCTGAGCTTTGCACTCTTGTCGGGTTCACAGGGAAGGAGACAGCCATGGAGACCCACCCTCTCGGCGAGGCGCTCGCAAAGGCCCTCATCGAGCGCACAGGCTCCAAGATGGAGTACGTTTTCGATGACCAGCAGGTCGTCCAGGAAGATGGCGATCTCAAGCAGCTCGTCAACGTCGGGACGTTCTACCAGATGCACGAGGACGGCCACGCCATCGAGGATGCGGTCGCCCTCACCACCCTCGCCTTCGGTCTGGCTGCGGCCACACCCTGGCGAAAGACCTCAGACGATGAGGCGCGTCCACGAAATGTCCGGGCACGCGCTAGCGGATCTGGCGGCAAGATACCGTCTTACTGCAAAGAAGCCAAGGACGTAACCCGTGCGCGGCGGCATGTCGGGTAGGAGCGCCATCGCCGGATGACGTGCAAATAGCGCATCGATAAGGTCCGAGCCGCTCAGATACGGTCGAAGTCGTTCCCACAGGGGGGCTTCGTGTTCGACCTTCCATTGATAGGTCGCCTCGGGCACGAAACAGCAGTCCCACGGGCTCTTGTCCCTTTAGCGTCTCCGCCGAATACGCGATGGCAAGCCCCTCAGTGGCAAGACGCTCGCCGACCGAGCCGCCAAAGATATCGGACTGTAGAGCGTCCTGGCGGACCCAATGGTGCACCTCATGGGAGAACAGCAGTCGGAGCCCTTCGCGGCTTCCCTCCACCGCCTCCAGGCAGACCACCGTAGCCGATCCGGAACTCGTCTGCAGGGAGTAAATGTTGGTGGTGTCCAAGCCGACGATGACGTAGACATCTCGCGGGCGCGGCTGACGGGCAAACGGACGGGCAAGGTCTCCGACCATCACCTCAACCGACTGCTCGTAGTCTTCGTCGGCGAGGATCGGCGCCACGGTTTGCCCGAAGCGCTCGTAACCAAGTTCCGTCGCAAGTGCCACGCCTGTGCAAGAGACCCGATGCCTTTGGGTCGAAAGTAGACCGTGTCCAGCTGGGCTAGATTCGGCCCGGCGTAGGCCTGCTCGTAAAAGGCTGGCCAGTCGGCAGGGATCTTGCAGGCCTGGTATGCCCGAACGAAGTCACGGTGTAACCAGTGCCAACGTATAAACAACAGCCTCTCCGCGACGCGCTGTACGTTATTTCGCTTCGTGTCCTATGGCCAGTGTCAGATCATCCTGCCGGGCCCTGTCAACTTCCACGTCTTGTCGCCGAGTTCAGCTAGGAAGACGAGACCGACAGTGACGGCGAAAGCCTTCAGGTCCAAGCGCTACACCCTTGCGGGCTGCGCTCATCCCTCGGCAGAAGCATGAGCCAAGATTACTGTTTCCTGCCTTGGGCTCCTGCTGAATGTAGCGATTTCCATCCGGCAACCCGTATATTCTGATTAGAGGAGGTCTGGGAAGCCTCAAGGTTTGTCTGTATCAACCTTGCGTTCGCCGAGGAGGGATGAAATGAACAAGCCGATCGTCCATTACTACTACCCCCCCGGCTACGGACTTCATATCTTTGGTTTGGTCGTACCTTTCCCGCCAGCTCCAATTCTCTGGCTGTTCGCGGTCCTTGATATCGTTGCTACCGTGTGGGCGTGGCGGCGGACGTCATTGTGGGGCGCTTTAGTTGCAGGGCTCTTCGTCAGCGCCTACTTGACCGTTGTGGGTGCCGCTTCGATCGGCCCCATCTACCTCCTGCTTTTCATCGCGCAGGCCGTCCGTCTCGTGCAAACCGTAGTACGGCAACATCGGCAGGTATGATTACAACCACCCAACCTCCGCCGGGAACCCCGCCAACCCAGCATACGGTCATTCCCAGTGGCAGTCCTTCATCCCTTGCTCAGTCGTGTCGCCGAGGTCGGCAATAAGGACGAGACCGAACGCGGCGGGCGAAAGCCTTGAGGTCCAAATGCATCTCCACCCGCCGGGTGCGGGCCCATGCCGTTCGGCGGCGGCGGTAGAGGCACGCGGGGCGCGCACGAGCGAGCCTGCCAGGGCCGCGCGGTCGCACGCAGGTCCATATGCCTCGGTGTCAGGCGTCGAGGGGCGACCTTCCGGCGATGCCACCGCACCACGTGCGCCACCCCGTGGATTGGACAGCACCCGTAGTGTAGCCTGTAGGGAGGAGTTTCCTTGGGAGGCGCTGCCATGCTGTCCAGCAAGACCGTCGAGATCTTGGTCCGCTGCATCGCGGTCTACGCCGTGGTCCCATTCGTCAACAGCCTTGCCGACTGGCTCACCATAGCCCTCTCCGGGGGCACGCAAGGGCCGTTGCTCGTCGCCACCGTGCTACGCCTTCTGCTGGTCCTCCTCCTTTGGCTCCTGGCACCAGTCCTCGGACGAAGGCTGGCCGTCACGGCCGAAGCGCCGCGCAGCTTCCTGGGACTCGACGAGATCGCGCCACTCGCGTTCGGCCTCGTAGGCATCACCCTCGCCGTCCTTGGCCTGGCCGCCCTGGCCGTTGGCGCCGCAGACATGGTGACGACGCCGCACCTCATGGGAGCGCCAGAGCTGGGTGCCGCCCCACTTTGGGGCGGCACAGCGCAATTGCTCGCGGGGCTTGGCGTCTTTGCCGGCAGTCGTGCCCTGGGCAGAGCCTTCGTGGCCATACGCCGCGCCTGAAACACCCTCGTATCAGAGCCTGCGATCGGATCCCGCCGCGCGATCTTGGACCGGCCTCCTCGACCGCCCACGGCTCAGGCGTGACCGCATCGTCGTCCACCACGTCGAGTCGCAGGCTGCGCCCAGCGGCCAAGCGAGCCAGGGCATCGGGTCGACGACAGCTAAGCGGACGGGCCCGTGCATCGCAAATGCACGGGCCGTCCCATCTGCCTCTCGGGCGCCTCAGCTGAAGCGCTGGCGCAGTTCGTGCCTCAGGAGCTTGCCGGTGGCGTTGCGCGGCAGGGCCGTCGCGATCTCCAGCCGACGGGGATGCTTCTGGCGCGCCAGGATGGGATCGAGATGCGCTCTCAGCTCCTCGAGCGTGAGGCTGAGACCCTCCTTGAGCACCACCACCGCGGCCACCGTCTCGCCCCATTCCGGGTGCGGCGCCGCCACCACGGCGACATCCGTCACGGCGGGGTGCTGTCCGATCGCCTCCTCCACCTCGCGGGGGTAGACGTTGTAGCCGCCCGAGAGGATGAGGTCCTTCTTGCGGTCGAGCATCCAGTAGTAGCCGTGCGCGTCGCGCACCGCCATGTCGCCGGTGTGGATCCAGCCGTCCCGGAGCACCTGGCCGGTCGCCTCCGGGTTCTTCAAGTAGCAGCGCATCGCGCTCTGCGTACGCATCACAAGCTCGCCGGGCGTACCCAGGGACACCTCCTGGCCCTTGTCGTCCAGCAGGCGGATCTCCGTGTTCACCGTCGGATGCCAGCCGAGCGAGCCCTCATGCCCGTCATGGTCCTCGTCGGCCAGGGCCATGCCGTTCGGTCCGCTCTCCGTAAGTCCGTAGACGCTCATCCAGGAGCCCCCGTACGCCTGCCTGACTGCCTGCACCTGCTGTGCGGACATGGGCGCACCGCCGTAGACCCAGCGCTTCATGGCCGAGAGATCGTAGCGGGAGGGATCCGCCCGCAGGCCCAGGAGGTACGCGACCGGGGCGGCGAAGAGATACTGGGCGCGCTCCTTGGCGAGCACATCGAGCATGCCTGCCGGATCGCGCGGGTTGAACGTGCCGATCACGACGGTGCTGCCGGTGTAGACGGCACCGAGCAGGAAGAGGTTGAGTGGCGCCGAGTGCGTCAGCGGCATCAGCACCGCTACCCGCTCCCTGGGCCGCATGCCGAACTCGTAGGCCGCCATGGCGGCGGTTTCCACGACGGCGCCGTGGGTCATGACGACGCCCTTCGGGTTGCCCGTCGTACCGGAGGTATAGAGTATCTCGGCATCGTCCGCAGCCGATGGCAGACCCGAGACCTCTCTTGCCGGTTCGCGCTCGAGGTCGGCAAGCGTGAACACCCGACGCGAGGCTCCCGCGCCCTGCCTCATCTCCTCGGACGCGATGACGGTTCCCGCCTCCGCGTGATCCAGGATCGCCTGCACCTCGGACGGGGTCAGTCGCGCATTGACCGGCACCACGACAGCGCCGGCGTAGAGCGCCGCGAAGAAGGCCACTGGGAACGCGAGGACGTTGGAGAAGAGCATGCCGACCCGATCGCCTGGCCGGACGCCCTCCGCCCTGAGACCCGCTGCCGCGTGGAGGCTTTTCTCCCTGAGTTCGGTCCAGGTGAGCGATGACGCCTCCTGCGGACTGCGCACCGCGATCAGGTCCGGGAAGTTCCGGGCCGAGCGCTCCAGGAGATCGAGCAGCGTAGCCATCAGATCCCCACCTCCACCGAGAGTCCTGGCAAGCGCACGCCGGAGACCGGCTCCGCATCCGTCAGCCGGCGATAGATGGGTGCGAGCCAGGAGATGTCCTCCTGCAGACCGTGCGCCGGCCTGGGCGCCAGGTAGAGCCGCCCGAGCCACCACGCGAGCACGAGTCCGCGCTCGTTGCCGGCCTTGAGTTCCCTGAGCGCGTCTTCCAGAACGAGCGTGAACTCCAGGATCTCGCTCAGGAAGTCAATGAGGCGACGGGCATGCTCCTGGGCGGCTTCTGGATGCTGGCGCAGCCAGTCGATGGCGGCTTCGGCCTCCTGCCATCTGGCGCGCAGGATATCGGCCATCTCGCGGCTGCGCTCATCGCCCGCCGCCGCAGCAGCCGCGTCTGCCACGCGCCCCTTCATGACCAGGTCCGAACGCCAGCGCGGCTCGAGCGTGCGGAGCAGTTCGAGGGCCTGGATGTTCGCCGGTCCCTCCCAGACGGGCAGGACCTGCGCCTCGCGGTACATCCGTGCCGTGACATATTCCTCGACGTAGCCGTTGCCGCCCAGCACCTCGATCGCGCGGCTCGCGTTGCGCACTGCAAGCTCGCCGGTGCGGTACTTGGCCAAGGCTGTCGTCAGGCGGTGCCACGCGACGGCCGGCGCGTCGGGGTTCCCGGTCGCGGCATCGAGCGCCCGCGCCGCCTCGAACGCCAACGCAGTGCTGGCGTGCAGCTCCGCGAGCATCGTCACGATCGTCTGCTGCACCATCGAGTGTTCGGCGAGCGGCGCGCCGAACGCCCGGCGCCCTTCGGCATAGAGCTTCGCCTCGAGGTAGACGCGGCGGTGGATGCCTGCCGAGGCGGCCGCATTGGCGATGCGGGAGAACTCGAGCGCTTCGAGCATGTGTTTGAAGCCATCAGGCGCTGCCGTCACCAGTTCCGCCAAGGCGCCGTCGAGCTCGAGTTCACCGGTGGCGAGACCGGTGGTACCGAGCTTGTCCTTCAGCCTGCGGATGCGATAGGCGTTTGCGCTGCCGTCCGCGAGCCGGCGCGGCATGAGGTAGAGGCCGAGGCCGCGCGTGCCGTCGGCTGCGCCCGGCGGTCTCGCGGTGACCAGCGCCAGGTCCGCATCCGCATTGCTCGCGAACCACTTCTCGCCGTAGAGGCGCACCAGCTGGCCGCTGCCCGGTCCGAAGGCTGCCCTTGCCCCGGCTAGCTCCTCGGCCGGCACGGGCCTCGCCTCGGTCGTCGCAAGGCCAGCGTCCGACCCGCCCTGCTTCTCGGTGACGAACGTGGCGCCGTCGGCGAACGGGCCTTCCTCGCGCACGGCGAGCAGCGGCAGATGGCAGGCCCTCTGCTCCTCGTCCCCATGCCTGGCGAGCACATAGGCGGTCGATGCGGTGAGCGTGACAGGACAGGCGAGTCCCGGATCCGACTCGCTGAGCAGGTAGAGGAGGGCGAAGTGCACAGCGTAGGGCAGAGGGTCCTGGCCGTAACTGCAGCCGATGGTGCCAAGACCGTAGACCTCTCGCACCGACTCCTCGTAGAGCGGGTTGTAGCGCACCTCGTTGACCACGTTGCCCTGGCGGTCGTAGGTCTCCAGCACCGGCCGGGCCAGCCGGTCGGTATACTCCGCCTGCCGATCGATCGGGCCGCCCGAAAGCTCTCCCATGCGCGTGAGGAGCGGCTCCGCCCTGCGGTACTGCTCCGGGCTCAGACTGTGGCGCAGAATGTCCTGAAGATCCGTGTCGACCAAGTAGAAGTTGAGCCCGCGTCCCTCCGGCTGTCCGTCATGCACGGCCACGCTTCGTTCCTCCCCTCGTTCCGACGATCTCAGACCCGCGCGCCTCCTCAAGCCGCCGCGTCAGGAGATTCTGCCACGCCTCGAGTTCCCGGAGTGCCTCCTCCACTTCCCGTCGACGCTCCTCCAGTTCGGCGATCTTCTGGCGACCGTAGGCGAGCGTGCGCTCGAGCTGTGCTACCTCGCCGCCCTCCTGGTCGTAGAGGTCGAGCATCTCCCTGACCTCCGCCAGGCTGAAGCCGAGGCGCCTGCCGCGCAGCGCAAGGCGCAGCCGCACGCGGTCGCCCTCGTCGAAGATGCGCTGCTGCCCTTGGCGCTGTGGCCGGAGGATGCCGCAGCTCTCGTAGTAGCGCACGGTGCGCGTCGTCACGTCAAACTCCTGGCACAGGTCGCCGATGCGGTAGCGGCGCCCCTCAGCGGGTGACGTCCCCTCCACCTCCCTGCCTTCCTTGGCGCCAACATATATGACGTTTACGTCAACGTCAAGACTGGCCTTGACTGCCATGCGACCTACGCGTCCGGCCCACCGGGGAACGACCAACGGACGCTGTCGCCGCGTGCGCAGCGACGTACTTTCTAGGCAGCATCGAGCTGCCAGGAGGCTTGCCCATGGCCGTCCTTCCCGTCAGCGAACGGCGCAACTATGTCGGACTGGCATGGCACGGGACGTTTCTCGCAGCCGCGACGGCCCTCGGGCAGCCGACGACGATCCTGCCGGCCTATGTCGTCCTGCTCGGCGGTTCGCCGTTCGTCGTGGGCGCGATGCTCTCCGTGCTGCTCGCCGGCAGCGTCGTGCCGGAACTGCTCTTCGCGCATGTCGTCGAAGGCAGCCCGCGCAAGCGACCCTACCTCCTGCTGGCCGTCTTCAGCCGCGCCGGCGCCTGGCTCGTGCTCGGCGCGCTCACCTGGCTGATGGCTGGCGGCCGCAGCCTATGGCTGCTCGTCACGCTCTTCCTGCTCCTCACCCTCTTCGCGATCGGCGGCAGCCTCGGCAGCGTAGCCTACACCGACATCTTCGGGCGCAGCATCAGGCCCGGCGTCCGCGGCCGCTTCTACGCGAGCCGCCAGTTTCTCGGCAGCCTGGCTGCGCTCGCCGTGACCTATCTGGCCAGGATCTGGCTCAGCGGTGCCCGAGGCGGCACGACGTCCGGTTTCGCCCTCCTGTTCCTCGGGGCGGGCCTCTTCATGCTGCTCGCGGGGATCGGCTTCCTGCTGGTGCGCGAGACCCCAGTGCCGCGAGAGCAGCAACCGCCTCTGTCCTTGTATCTGAAGCGCATCCCTGCTCTCTGGCGCGCTGACCCCAGTCTGCGCACGCTCGTCTGGATCGAGAACGTTTCCTCTCTGCACCTGATGCTGCTGCCGTTCTACATGCTGCTGGCCGAGGTGAGGCTCCACGTCCCGGTGGAGGCCGTCGCATTCTACACAATGGCGCAGATCGTCGGCGGCGCCCTCTCGAACGCCCTCTGGGGCTACGTCGGCGACAGGTTCGGCAACGCCGCCGTGCTGCGCCTCTGCCTCGGACTCGGCGCCTTGATGCCACTCCTCGCCCTGGCCCTCGCCGCCTACTGGCCAGCGGGTTACGTCATCATCTTCGTCGTGCTGGGCGCTGCGATCTCGAGCCGCAACCTGGCCTTCAACAATGTGCTCGTGGACGTTTCGCCGCTGCCTTTGCGGGCCACCTATACGGGAATCGTCGGCACCTTGACGGCGCCGAGCCTCCTCCTGCCCATGCTGGGCGGCTCCCTCATCTCCCTCCTGGGCTACACGAGCGTCTTCTGGCTCGTCGCCCTGGGCCTTGGCGTCGCGGCCGCCACCTTGGGCAGGACGCCGCATCTTGGCCTCCCTCCCAGGGCCTGAGATGCAAGAATCCGGCGCCACCGCCGGAAGGTCTTTGCCTCCCTGCGCGCCGCCGGATCATATTTTCTTCGGGCCCGGCGCCTACGTGGTGGGGTCCTCGTCCTTGCGCACGGTCGCGGCGATCGTCTGGGCGTAGCGCACCAGCTGCGCGTTGTCGTTGCACCGCTCGCCGCCCGGCAGAATCAGCGTGTCTTCCATACCGATCCGGGCGAGATAGCCCCACTCGATCGCCAGCTGCAACATGGGCCACGTGGTCGCGTCATGTCCGTGCACCAGCCGAGGCACGGTGGGAACCGCTTCGTCCAGCACCGCTAGGATCGCCTCTGCGGTACGTACCGCCGCGCTCGGTTCCTCCTCGCGCGGCCCCACGACCATGACGCGGCACTGCGCCGCGAGCGGGCTCCGCAGCATGCGGCGCGCGTCCGCCACAGTCACCAGGATGGCCTGCACGGCCACACCCTGGAGCACGAGCAGCGAAGTCGTCTCATCCGCGTCATGCTCATTCCAGTTGACCGTGGCGAAATCGGGCCGATCCTCCCAGCTGGCGATGGCGCGCAGGCGCCGCGTGAGGTTCTCCTCGATCCATTCGGCCGTCGACACTCCGACCTGCATCCCCGGAGCAGCCGCGCGCACTGCTCGCACCGCGGCGCCCACGTGCCTTGCCTGCAGGGACTCGGCGCCGCGCTCATCGCGCGGGTGGATATGCGCCGCAAATGCTCCGGCCTCGCGACATGAGAGTGCCGTGCGGGCGATCTCGGGCGGGTGGATCGGCAGCGCGCGGTGCTCGCCCGCGCGCCTCGGGCCGTTCAGACAGACCTGGAGCCAGTTGCGCGACATGTCAACGGCCATCGCGATCACCCCCCAGCACACCTGCTGCGGACGGCAGGCGATCTCGATCAAAGGCGCAGCCCATGGACAAGCGGTGCTCCCCCCCGATATGGCTCCGAAGCGCGGCTCCGGAGTGAAGACTAGTGCCCCGCGGCATCCTGCAGCGGCAGATAGATGGCACTTGCGAGCGTTGTCAGAATGCGGCTCAAGGAAATGCGCACGTCCTCCACCTCATGCTTCTGCGCCGGCAGCGTGAGGAACTCGCCCTCGCCGAAGCCATGGCGGTCGAAGTGCACGATGCCGCGCGCATCCCCTACCTGGATCGAACACATGATCTCCTGCGCCGCCGGGTCCTCGCCATCCAGAACGGCGACGCCGGCCACCGAGGAAAGATCGGGACCGTGCAGCGCACTAGGCCAGCCGTAATGCAGAGAGATCGCCGCGATGCGCGCCTCCAGCCGGTAGGGCTCCGGTCGGAACACGACGCATGCGAAGTCGCTCGTGCGCTCAAGCACCCAGGGGTCGTCGGGAAAGAGAGCGCGCTCCATGCGTTCAAGCCCGCGGGCAATCTGCGCGAGCTCGTCGATCTGCTCCTGCATGCGCTCGTGCGTGCCCTTGGCGCGGCTCTTGTTCGGCCGCTCGGCCCGGCGGGTGCCGATGATCTCCTCCGCCTGCCGCAATAGCGGACGGGCGGCGGCGGGATGGTAAGCCCACAGGAGCAGCTGCGCCCGGTCGAGCAGGGCGATGATGTCCGCCATCAGTTCGGACCTCCCGTCGCCATGTCGTAGACCACGTCAGGCACGAAGAGGTAGAAGCGGATCGCGCTCGACTGGTCGCCGCCTGAACTCAGGTTGACCCTCGCGACGACGCCGTAGCGCAGCCGGTCGTTCAACCCGGAGCGCAGGCACTCGCGCCAGTAGGCCTTGAGCGGCGCCTCCGCGCTGCGCGGATAGCGCTGATCGAATCCGATGCGGGCCCGCACCTCCATCGGCACCGTCGGTGGCAGCGAGGGCACTTCGAGATCGAAAAGACGCCAGAGAGCGTCCGGTGCGTTGGTCAGGTAGTCCGGACCGCGCCCCTGCCGACCGTGGAGGCGCACGAAGCCCATCGACGAGTCGGGCGGCAGCATGGCGCAAAGCGCCGGCAGGGCCATCGCCTCGCCGATATGGCCCGTCACAGCCGGGGATGCCACCTTCTGCCTGCGTTCGTTGTACTGGGCCACCTTGCCAGGTCCACGCGACGTGGCCCGCAGCGACCAGAGCGGACGCCGCCGCGCTCCGGTGTACGCGGCATAATGAGCTCCCGTGGCGAGCACAAGCGACTCCCCATAGATCTTGCCGTAGGCCTCGATCTGCCAGAGGGACACGCTGCAGTTGCGCTTGCCGCGGAGGAGAACCCGGTTGCCATCCGTGAGCAGGAAGGAGCAGTCGAATTCCGGCATCGCCATGGCTCCCTGTCCATTACCGGATCAGCAGGCACTTGAGCAGTTAGCCAAGCGCACCCCCGAGTCCTTCCTGGCACCGCACCGTTCGACGGCGGCTGCCGCGCCATCATCCGGCGTCGCGACCGAAATGCGTGTTTGTTACATCATTATGCTAGATTCATATCGTGTGGTGATGTTCATATGGCGATTGCATCCGACCCGATCCGGGACTTGCGCCGCATCACGAGCGCCTTCATGGCCATGCAGCGCAAGGCGTTCACGACGCAGGGACCGAGCGCCGACACGCGCGCCCTGATCCTCACCGAACTTCTGCCGGCCGCCGGCCTCTCCATCGGCGAGATCGCCAGTCGCATCGGCTCGGACAGACCATGGGTCAGCCAGGTGGTCGAGCAGCTGCGCAAGGAGGGCCTGCTCGAACGAACG
>JAJYNV010000254.1 GCA_021786135.1 Bacillota bacterium | reverse complement strand
ACGCCCGCTCGGTCCCGTCATTGGCGATGGTCAGCTGCTCCGGGCCCAGGGCCTGCCCGCTGAACACCTGGTTCGCGGGTGGGGCCAGCATCCCGTCGCTGGTGATCGCCAGGGAGAGGATCGGCAGCGGCTGCAGCGATTGCCACAGAAGCCAGCCCAGGAGGAGAAGCAACGGCACGAGGGGGAGGAGCAGGAGCCAGCGGCGACGATCGCGCTGCTCCTCGGACGCATCGAGCGCCTCCCAGCCCGATGCCCGGCTCGTCGCGGTGGACCTTGTGGGCCATGCATTTGCGCCAGGCTGGGCGGGTGGCTCCGCGGTGAACCGTCCGCCCGCGACACCATCTCGTTCGCCGAGCGCGGTCGGCGCGCGCCCGGCGGTGTTGGTCGTCCGGGCCGCGTCGCGGGGCCCGGGACCACCTGAAGGGGCCGGATCCGACGGCCAGTCGAAGAGAGGAGCGGACGCGATGGACGCGCCTGCGGCAGCCTGCTCGGGAGCCATCGCTCAGCCCCTCGACGGCATGTCGAGCGAGCGCGGGATGGCGCGCACCGGCATCCAGGCCAGGTATGCCAGGGACGCACCGACGACCGCGCCAGCCGCAGCGGTGAACGCCAGGATCAGGAGGGCATCCGAGGTGCGGTTGGCCGCGACGAGCGCGCCGCCCACCGGGAGTGCGACGAAGATGGCCCCGAGGGTGGCCGCCCGGGGGATGGGCAGCTTCCCGATGACGCCGATCAGGACCCGTCTGCGCCGCGGGGTCGCCGGAGAAACGCCGTCCCAGGTGGTGATCGTGCGCGCCATGGTGTGCTCCCGTCGCTCGGGGCCGTCGCCCGGGGCTGCTGCCTCGGGCCGCTGCTCGGCTGGACAACGGGTTGTCGGCGCGACCGGGCGCGGCGTCAAGGATTCTTCGGTTCGGCATGACCCGCGCAACTTGCGTTTGCCGCCGGCGCCCTCAACATAGTCACCGTGGATAGGACTGAAGAAGTCTCCCAGCGTGGCGAACTCGCCAAGGAAGCGCAGCGCATCGCTGAGGACGCCGAGCATTCCGGCGCGCAGCACTTCGCCGCCGGGCAGCGTTGGCGCGGCCGCGCCCTCTGGTTCGGACTGCCGGCGACTATTGGTATCGCGGCCGTGAGCACCGGCGCTGGCCTCTTCGCCCTGGTCGGCCGCGACATCTACATCACTGCGGGCCTCGCCTTTGTGGTCGCCATCGCGGTGGCAGTGCGCGATTTCGCCGCCGCCGACGCCAAGGCCACGGCCCATAGTGCCAAGGGTGCCCGCTATTTCGCCCTACGGGATGACGCCCGTCGTTTCGCTAGCATCGAGGCGCCCGGACCGCGCAGCCTCGATGCCCTCACCGACGCGCTGATGGCCTTGGGCGGACGCCAGAAGGTGCTGCGTGACGAGGAGCCGCGCGAGGTCGATGCGGATCTTCGTGACCGGGTGCGTCAGGGCATCGAGTCCGGCGACTACCGACACCGGGTGGACGGTGGCTGATGGCGACGACCGTTCCCGCCGCCTTCACCGAACTCCAGGGCCGACTCGCGCTGACCGATAACCAACGTGCCATCGCGGCCGGTCGGCTAACGAACCTCCAGAGCTTCTTCGCCAGCAACTACGTCGTGGCAAAGGCCCCTTGGGCCATCGGCTCGTATGGGCGTCACACCATCGTCCGCCCCGAGCGCGACATCGACATCATGGTGGCGTTCAGCGTCGCCGACTACTGGTCGCGCTACCAGTCCGACTCGCGCGTGTTCCTCCGGTGGCTTCGTGACGGTCTCAAACCCGCCTATCCACGCACCCGCGTTGGTGTTCGGCAGATGGCCGTGCATCTGGCCCTGGGCGAAGACCTCGAGGTCGACCTCGTGGGTGGCTTCCATCGCAATGGTGGTGGCTTCTTCATCCCCGACGGTTCTGGCGGATGGCAGGCCACCAACCCGCCCTATCACGATCAGCTCATGACCGACGCCAACGTTCGCCTGGGCTCGCACCTGAAGCCGCTCGTGCGGGTCATGAAAGCCTGGAACATCATGGGCAACCGCGGGCGGCTCCGCTCCTTCCACCTCGAGATGATCGTCGAGCGGGTCTGGCAGAAGGCGAGTTCCCTGCCTCCCCTGCCCGCCGTCGTCGCCGCCACCCTGGAGACTGGAGCAAGCTGGGTACGGGCCACTCATCCTGATCCCTGGAAAGGATCGGGCCAGAACCTCGATTCGTACCTGACTGCCGAAACGCGGGCCGCTATCGCCAAGACCATGGACGAGGATGCCGTTTGCGCCAAGAAGGCTCAGGCGTGTGTAGCCGCCGGCCAAACCGCGAAGGCTTTCGAGCGCTGGCAAGTGGTCTTCAACCACGAGTTCCCGGCCTACGGATGAGTCAGGGCATGAGACCTCTGGAAATGGACCGAGATTCAGCCCACACCTGCATTTGGAAGGCGCTCAAGTACGAAGTCCGCCGGTTTCGCGCTTCGCTCCCACAGTGGCGCGGCCGTTGCACCGAGATTCGCGAGCGTGACCGTGAAGGTCAGCATCCTCGATCCCTGCCCCACCTACTCGGAGACCCTCGTGGTGCACGGCGTCGCTCTCAAAGCGCCCCGCCTACTAGGACTACGTGCTGAACTGTGCCGCCCTCGACCCCTCGATCGCGCCGGGTGCGAGCGTGGTTCTGCGGATAGGTGTTCTGATCCCTCACCCTGTGCCACTCGGACCGGCCGAGCTGCTCTGGGGCATGGATCCGGGCGGTCCCTCCGATGCCAACTCCGTCGTGGCCCGCGTGCCCCTCACGATCGTACGTGGCTCCTGAACGGCGAACCGGGTCGCCATGGCTACACTTGAGAGAGCCGCGTCGCCGCCGGGATCTCGGGGAGGCACACGTGTTCCAGATCGGCTCGAACGCACGCTGGTACTGGTCCGAGGATGCCTGCCCGCCGCTCGACTTCTGCGTGCGAGCCTTGCGGCGCGACGGCCTGCGGGTCGAACCATTCGATCAGCATCCCGACGGTGACCGCAGCCTCCGCGAGCACGGGCTGGACGCTGCAGCATGGCGCGCGTGGGTCGGGGCGGTGGTGGAGGCGCAGGGACGGCTGGGGGCCCACATCCGCGACCCGGAGCGACGCGCGGAGCAGGCGACCCTCGCTGCGCTGGCGCACACGGCAGTGACCCCGGCACCGCTGTGCCCGGGGACCCCCGCGCTTCGGGCGAGGCTCGAGGAACTATGGACGGGGTACCAGCCGGAAGGCGAGCGCTGGAAGCAGGGCCTGACCAGGGGCAAGCGCCAGGATC
>JAJYNV010000433.1 GCA_021786135.1 Bacillota bacterium | reverse complement strand
CCTCTTCCGCAAGGGTATGCCCGTTAGCGTCCTCGAGAGCGTTGTGCACATCCACGACGGAGGCGCCGACCCGGATTCAAAAGGCAAGGCCAGCCGAAAGGCCACCGCGGGCATCGCGCGGCGGGCGCGGCGGGCACTCAAGCATCGCAAACACCGCCTTGCCAAACTACGGGCATTCCTGGAGGAGAAAAGCATTCCAGCGCCCAAAGCCGACGCTGCGCAAACCTGGCAACCTTGGCTCGACCGCGACGCGCTCGCCAAGGGCTATATCGCCGACGACGCCGAGCGCGCCCAGCGGCTCGGTCGGGCCATCATGCACATGGCCCACCACCGGGGCTGGCGCAACCCCTGGCTGAAGAGCGAACGGCTCTTGGGCATGCCGACACCCTCTGAGCCATTCCTGCGGATGCGAAGCGCAGCGGCGGCAATGACCGGAGCCAACGAGGATGACTTGCTGACGGTCGCGTCCATCGCGGTGCTCGCCGCCGAAAACCACGGCCAGAAGGTGCGGCCGCGCGTCACCCAACGCGCGAGCAAGAAGCGTCTGAGTCCAGAGGAGGCCGTGGAGCTGGCCCTGGCGAACGGCTGGCTGTTCTCAGAACGCATCCGCCAAGAGGACGTGGCGGCCGAGCTCAAGATGATCTGCGACACTCAGCGCCTCGGCGACGAGGCGACCAACGAGTTGCACGAGCTGGTTTTCCATCAGGAAGAGCCCAAGGTCAAGGAAGACGCGGTTGGAAGGGACCCCCTCGACGCCGAACAGCGGCGCGCGCCTGTGGCCTGCCTCGAGTTCCAGGAGTTCCGGATCCGCGACAAGGTTGCCAACCTGCGGCGTGGCCCGAAGGCGGCCAGGATACCCCTGCCCAGAGCCGAGAAGGAGATCCTGGTCGACCACCTGCTGGGATGCCGAGACGACGAGCGGCCCACCTGGGCCGAGGTCTTCGAGACGCTGGGCCTCGACGCTTCCGGCCTGGTGGTGGATGGCTCCGGCAACCCCGAGTCGGCAAAAGTGCCCCTGGACACCACCTCCCAAACCATGGGCAAGCTGGGGAGCAAGTCCCCCGTCTCCGCCTGGTGGAAGACCGCGGCGGCCAAGGACCGGGCCGACCTTGTCGCCTATCTGTCGGACACAACGGGAGCCGAGGAACCCACCGAGGTTATCGAGAAGTTCCTAGCGGGTATGTCCGACGACGGGCTGGAGCAGCTTGACACGCTGGCGTTTGGAGGCGGCCGGGCCGCTTACAGCCGCGAGACCTTGGCCAAGCTAAGCCAGGAGATGCGTGATTCGGACTGCGACCTGCACCAGGCGAGGATGAACGTCTATGGGGTGGGCCCTGACTGGGCGCCGCCATTGGACACGTTTGCGGTACCTACAGGGAATCCGCGCGTGGACCGCAATCTTGTACTGCTCGAACAGGTGCTATCCGCCCTGAGGAACAAATACGGAGCGACCTACGGCGAACCCGCGTTCATCAATATCGAGGTTGCGCGCGAACTCAGCATGGGGCCGGCCACGAAAGCCAAACGGCACGCCGAGCAGTTGAAGCGCCAGGCGTTCAACGAGGAGCTGCGCAAGGAGCTGCGCGACGGCGAGCACATCGCAGATCCCACCAACCTCGACATCAAGCGCAAGAGCTTGATGCAGATCCAGAACAGCACCTGCGTGTACTGCGGCGCGACGCTCGAGTGGAAGAGCTGTGAGATCGACCACATCGTCTCGCGCGCCAGCGGTGGTTCGAGCCGACGCTCCAACCTGGTGCTCGCCTGCATGCGCTGCAATCGGGAGAAAGGGCGCCTGCCCTTCGGGGCCTGGGCACCCACGAGCCAACGCCCCGAGGTGTCGCTGGATGCCGCCATCGACCGGGTAAAGGGATGGCTGCGCATCAAGAACGACCTGGACGCAAAGGCATTCGCCAGGTACAAGTACGACGTCATCCGCCGGCTGCGGCGAACCAATGACGACGAGGAGCTAGACGAGCGGTCCCTGCAGACCACCGCCTATGCGGCTACGGCCGCCCGCGACAGGGCGATCATGTTCCTAGCCGAGGGCCTGGACGGGGATCTGGGCGAAGCGTCCCGCCGGGTTCGCGTATACGCCGGAGGCATAACGGCCCTCGCCCGCAGAGCCGGCGGCTTCGAGACCGCGCTGTCCCTTCGCGGCGACGCCCACAAAACCCGCTTCGACCGGCGGCATCACGCCATGGACGCGCTGGTGATGGCGACCCTCACAGACTCCGTAGCCCGCGTCCTCGCCCAGCGGGACGACATGCGCAGTGCTGACCGAATGCGGCTCGAGCCAACTCGCAACTACAAGGAGTACCGCGGGCACAAGGGCGACCAGATCAACTTTGCACGCTGGCTCGAAGTAGCGAAGGCAGCGGGCGAACTAGGGCACAAGCTGATCAAGGAGGACGACATTCCGGTCGTGTATCCACGCCGCCTCGGGCCCAAAGCCGGTGCGATTCACGAGGCCACGGTCCGGCCGATTCTGACGAAGGCCCTTGGGGAGCCGTGGTCCGATAAGGAGCTGATGCGGGTTGTCGACAGACGGGTTTATACGAACCTGCGCGCCGAACGCCAGGAGCGAGGTTTCCTAACGGAGCGAATGGACCGCGAGCTCACGATTGGGCGCACAAGGCTGACGGCGACGGATCGCGTAGAGATTTTCTGTAGCCTCGACGAAACCGGAACCCTGAAGTCAATGCCGGCGTCGCTCAAAGTCCGGGGCGGTGCCGTAAGGATGGGCTCGATCCACCACGCGCGCATCTACGCCTGGCGCGAGACGAAGGGCAAGGCCAAGGGAGAGACTCAATACGGCATGCTTCGGGTCTTCGCGGGAGACTTTGGCAGGATCGGATTCCTGCGCCGAGGGGTTGACGTCTTCACTAAGCCTCTGCCGCCCTGGTGTGAGTCTCACCGGCTGGGCAACCCAACGCTCCTCACACACATAGAAGACGGTTCCGCGTTCCAGATCGGCTGGTTGGTTTCAAGAGACGAGCTGGCATTTGCACCGGGCACGCCTTTGCCGGGTACGGGACGGGAGCAGGCATTTGCAGATTGGTTTCCCGATCGGCGCTTCGTGGTGAGCGGGTTCGAGGACGATCGGCGTATCGACCTGCAGCCCGCATATCTGTCGACGGAGGAGATGCCCGCCGGTCTTCCAGCCGATGTGGCGAAATTCCTGGATGACGGATGGCGCGCAGCGGCGGCGACAGTGCTGGCCCGGGAGGATCTGCGCGTAATCAGGCGAACGCCATTGGGCCGCGAACGGGTGGCTTATCAGATCGGA
>JAJYNV010000416.1 GCA_021786135.1 Bacillota bacterium | reverse complement strand
GTGTTCGCGTCGATGAGCACTTTGGCCATTGCCAGCAGCATCACGATATCCTTGCCCGGCCGCACCGGCACCCACTCGTCGGCTTTGGCCGCACAACCGGACAGCCGCGGCTCGACCACCACGACCTTCATCGCATTCTGCTCGCGGCCCATCGCCGTCTGCCAGTCGAGCCAGCGCGACGCCTGCTCGCCCTCGTGGTAGTTGGCGCCGAAATTCAGCAGCAGCTTCGAATACTTGAGATCCGGCAGGATTCCGGCGTTGGCCCAGGTCAGTTCATCCGCCACGTGGCGCGCGGACTCGCAGGCTGTCGTCCGGTGCACCATGTTCGGCGTGCCGAACGCCTTGGTGAACGCCGCGCAGAATTCTTCCCCGATGAGGTACTTGCCCTGGCCGTGCTGCCACACGAGCTTGGACGGGTTGTCCGCGTGTATGCGCGCGAGGCGGATGGTAATTTCGTTAAAAGCTTCTTCCCAACTCATCTCGACCCATCTCGGATCCTCGTCCCGGCCTTTCTTCGGATTGGTGCGCTTGAGCGGCTTTTTCAGGCGGTAGGGGTCATAGGTATTGTACATGCCCGAGGCACCTTTGGGACAGATGCCGTGGTTGTAGAACTCGGCGCGCGCCGCGTCCGGATAGATCGTGCGTACGATTCCGTTGACGACAGTCGCGTCGATGCCGCAGAAGTTCGGGCAGATCGCGCAGCCTGACTTGATGTGCTTGACTTCCGGTGCGCGGGCGCCGGCCTTCGCCGGCGATTTGGCTTTTGCCGCAGCCTTCGCGATGACATCCAGACTCACCCCCGACGCGGCCACCCCGCCCGCCGCGCCCACGCTCTTCAAAAAGCCCCTTCTGCTCAGTTCCATTCAAGCCCCCGCTGATCAAGTTTTGCGATTGAGGACGGATACCTTCCCAGGCAGATACCGATCCGGCTACCACCCCGCGGATAAAAGCGCCTAGGCGCGGATATCCCGGCCATGAGACTAAGATTCCGGTCCGGGTCTGGTTTGATCTGTATCAATTCGACCGGCGAGAATCTGCACCGCGGTCTTCATGTGTTACCGGCGAGTAACACTGCAGTTCTGGGCTGGAAGGCAGACGAGAATTCGCCGCCAAGTGTGAAAATGCCTTGACTCGGGGGACGGCCTATAAGCGCGGGCCGGCCTCGATCTCAAGCATCGCCGCTCGTGGGGATGCCGAGGCGCTTCATCCTTTCCCAGAGATTCTTGCGGCTGATACCGAGGGTCGCCGCAGCGCGCGTAATTCGACCATGCCTTTCGTGTGCGGACAGGACGCGCATGATGTATTGGCGCTCGAAAAACCTAAGATGTTCATCCAAGGTCTGGTTCGCCGTGCTCAGTGCGATCGGAATTTCTTCGAACAAGGCTTCCGGCTGCACCTCGCCCTGTGCGCCAAGCAAGCAGGCACGCTCGATCGCGCTGCTCAATTCACGCACATTGCCCGGCCAGAGATATTCGAGCAGCATGCGCTCGGCGCGCGCCGACAGCGACTTCAAAGTGCCTCGACGCCGGACACGGTCTTCTTCGAGAAACCGTTGCGCCAGCCACAGGATGTCTTCCTTGCGCTCGCGCAGCGGCGGGATATGCAGCCGGACCACGTTGATGTAGAAGTAGAGCTCCTCGCGGAACTCCCCCTGTTCCACCATTTTCTTGAGGTCGCGGTGCGTGGCGCAGACAATGCGCAGATCGACAGCAATACGATGCTCCCCGCCAAGGCGCACGATCTCCCGCTCCCGAATGGCGCGCAGCAGCCTGCCTTGCAGCGCAGGCGGCACGTCGCCGATTTCGTCCAGAAACAAAGTGCCGCCATGCGCCAGCTCGAACGCCCCCTTGCGCAGCCGGACCGCGCCGTGTAAGCCAGGCTTCTCGTGTCCGAATAGTTCCGTCTGCAGCGCTCTTTCCTCGAATGCTCCGCAATTGAGCGCGACGAAAGGTGCGGAACCGTCCGGGCAGCGCTGCCGATGAAGCGCGAACGCGAGCGTTTCCTTGCCAACGCCCTGCTCGCCGGTGATGAGCACATTGCTGCCGGCAGGTCCGAGCTTCGCCAGCGTCATCTCGAGCTGCCGCATTACGGGGGAGACGCCGAGCTGCGCGTGCGTGCCTTGCGCGTCTGGGGGGCCGGTCAAGCCGCGGATTTTCTCCAGCAGCGCTTCGATTTCGAAAGGTTTAGTGATGTAGTCCGTCGCCCCGCGCTTAAGCAACCTGACCGCCTGGTCGATCTCGCCATAGCCGGTTATGAACAAATAGGGTGGCAACGGCGCCAGTTTGCGCGACAAGCTCTCGTACAAGGTCTCGCCGGACACGCCCGGCAGGTGGATATCGCTGACCACGACGTCGTAATGCCGGCGCGGCATTTCCAGCAAGGCCTCTTCGCCGTTAAGGAACCAGTCGCAGGCGTACCCCTCCAGTTCGAAGCGCTCGCTTAGCGGCCCCCCGACGATCTCGTCGTCCTCGATAAGGCATAGCCGCGGTCTGATCGCGACGTTCATGGGGCAGTCTCGAACGGCAAGATGACTTTGAACGAAGTCCGACCGGCGCCATCGTGCATCGCGCTTTCGACTTCGATGCTTCCGCCAAGCTGCCGCACGATTTGATAGCACACCCACAGACCGAGGCCGCGCCCGCGCTCTGCGGCATTGGCAAACGGCTCGAAAAGATGAGCGGTCTGGGAATCCGTCAGCACCCGGCCACCATTGACGACGACCATCGACAGGCTCGCGTCGGCGGCGGCAATGACAGTGCCTACCTCCCCACCGGGTCCGGACGCCTGAACTGCGTTGAGCAACAGATTGATCAGCACCTGTCGCACCGAGGACGAAGGCAAGGGCAGCGCCCCCTTCAATTGGCTGTCCCAGCGCAAGCTCACGCCCTGTTCCCGCGCCTGCGGTTCGATCAGAGTGAGTACGTCGTCCAGGTCCTGCGGTGACAGGTCGCGGCTCTTCACCTTCGCCTCCACCAGCAGTGCTCCCACCGTGTCCTTGATCTGCATCAGGCCGCGCTCGAGCAGCGTCAGGGTCTTCAGCGTACGCGGGCTGAGGTCGTCGTGATGGCGCAGGGTATTGAGCGCGGTAAGCATGCCGAGCAGCGGATTGTTGACTTCGTGCGCGATTCCGGCAGTAAGGCGGCCGATTGCGGCCAGCCGCTCGGAATGAACCATCTGCCCCTCAATCTGGGCTTTCTCGCGCAATTGTTGCAGCGTGCGGTTGTAGGCGCTATACAGCCGCCCGAGTTCGTCCTGGTAGTCGTATAACTCCGGCGCAAGGTCATCCGGCAGGCGC
>JAJYNV010000042.1:2265-3307 GCA_021786135.1 Bacillota bacterium | reverse complement strand
TCAGCAGATCGCGCAGGGGGCGGCCCTCGAACTGCAGTTTGCCCAGGACATCGAACACCCGGCCACCGAGCGTGCTGCGCGCCTGTTCGAGCTTTTCCAGCAAGCGCAGGTACACGTCGCCCTCGCGGGTGTCCTGGGCCACCAGGTTCCACAAATGACAGACCTCGGTCTGACCGATGCGATGGATACGACCGAAGCGCTGCTCGATGCGATTGGGGTTCCAGGGCAGGTCGTAGTTGATCATCAGGTGTGCGCGTTGCAGGTTGATGCCTTCCCCTGCGGCATCGGTGGCCAGCAACACCTTGACGGTGGGGTCGTTGCGAAAGGCTTCCTGCGCCGCCAACCGCTGCTCGCGACCGATGCCACCATGGATGATGACGATGGCCTCAGGCTGCCCGAGCAGATCGCCGATCTTGCCCTCAAGATAATGCAGCGTGTCGCGATGCTCGGTGAAGATCACCAGCTTCTGGCTGGGTGAAGGCACCGGGCGAGGCAATGCAGCGGCGGCGTAGACGCCGCGCTCATCGGCGACGTCGGAACGCAAACCCGGCGGAGTAAAGATGGTTTGCAACAAGCTGCGCATCTCGCGCCACTTGGTATCCGCATCAGGACTGCGGCGTACCTGACTGGCAAGATGCTCCAGCGATTGAAGGGTATGGATCTCGGCCTTGAGTTCCTCGATGGAACGCGCCGCGGTGGCTTGATCGAGCATCGCGGCCTCGGTGCTTTCGACCTCCTGCTCGGGTGCTTCATCCAGATCCTCGAGATCGTCGGCGCTGAGCGGCGGTGCGGCGGCAATCGCGACGAATTGGGCACCACGCTGCATGACCTCAAGCTCGCGCAAGCGGCCTTGCAGGCGCTCGCGGCGGCGCTGCAGCGAGTGCGCGATGGCAGCCGGCGAGGAGGCGAGCCGGCGCTGCAGGATGGTGAGCGCGAATCCAACGGTACCGGCCTGCCCCTCGTTTTCCAGCTTGGCGGCGCGATCGAACTCCTCGCGCACGTACGTGGTCACGGCCCGGTACAGCTGCGCCTCAAGTTCAGA
>JAJYNV010000042.1:0-2255 GCA_021786135.1 Bacillota bacterium | reverse complement strand
TTGAAGGGCACGGTGTACGCGATGCGCTCTGGAAACAGCGGCGTGCCGTCAAACTTGAGCAAGTCTTCCTTGACCATGCGCCGCATGAGGTCCGATACGTCGACCTGGTGCACGCCATCGCGGAAACGGCCCTCGAAACGGTCGCCATCGAGCAAGGCCATGAAGAGCTGGAAATCTTGCTCCTTGCCGTTGTGCGGAGTGGCCGACATCAGCAGGAAGTGCCGCGTGCGCGTGGACAGCAACTGTCCGAGCCGGTAGCGCTTGGTGTACTTGATCTCGTTGCCGAAAAACGAGGCCGACATCTTGTGCGCCTCGTCGCAGACGATCAGATCCCAGGAGCAGTCGGGCGCTTGCAGGCGTTCCTGCAGTGCTTCGTTGCGTGAGAGCTTGTCCAGACGCGCGATGGCCAGTGGCGTCTCGGCGAACCAGTTGCCCGATCGCGAGGCTTCGATCTTGTCGTTGGTCAGGATTTCGAACGGGAGATGGAAGCGCTTGTAAAGCTCGTCCTGCCATTGTTCGGCCAGACTGCCCGGACACACCACCAGGCAGCGCTGCAAGTCGCCGCGCGCAATGAGCTCCTTCATCAGCAGCCCGGCCATGATGGTCTTGCCTGCACCTGGATCATCCGCCAGCAAGAAGCGCAATGGCTGACGCGGCAGCATGGCCTCATATACGGCCGTGATCTGGTGTGGCAGCGGCTCGACGAGCGAGGTGTGCACGGCCAGCACGGGATCGAACAGATGCGCCAAGCGGATGCGCTGCGCCTCAGACACCAGACGGAACAGCGCACCGTCGCCATCGAAGCTCCATGGGCGACCGGATTCGACGATAGCAAACTCTGACGCCTCGCTTCGCATCACCAACCGGTCGGCGACTCGCCCTGATGGCTCTCGATAGATGAGCGTCAGCGCATCAGAGCCGTGCCACTGCACGTTGACCACACTGACAGCGGCATCGGGCACGATGCCGCGTACGATGGTGCCTGGGGTCAGTTGTTCCAGCGTGGTCGTTTCCGGCTTTACTGACACATCCATACCCTCCCCTTCGCGCATGTACCAGGTCGGCTTCTGCTTACGCTGTGAGTACATGGTACGGGAGCGCGTCGAACTTGGCGGCGGTTGACGCGCGCAGCGCGACGAGCGAAGAAATCCCTGATCGCATCGCGACGTATCTGCGCGCGGACGCGGACGCCGCGGATGCCTGTCGGTTCGTGGCATCTCAATGATCGCTTGATGTATCCGACCGGTCCTTTGCGACAATGAAGGAAACAACCCGACGCACAACGGATGCCTGTGCAACGGAACGCCCATTCACGATGGGCATCTCGGCGCGCCTATTGACGTCGCGTTCTCCGGCCACGCCACTCGCGATTGATCCGGTTCAGGTCAAACCCCTTCGGATCGAACACCCCGCCTATCCATCCCAGCATGTCCTCGTGCTGCTCATGCGTCCGATCCGCGAGCGCCTCCAGAAATTCCTCGTAGCCTCCGGTGCCACCGACATCCTCCGGCGGACACGCGTTCTCGCCCGCCAGACAGGTCGGCAGCGACAGCTGCTCCAGAGGAATGGCCTCGGGAGGCGGCTCGATGACGATGCGGTGCCGCCAGTGGTCGCCCATGTCATAGACGTACTCGAATGCCCCTGACACGCCGACCGCGGCGACAGCGGCGACAGCGGCTGCGACTGAGAACCGTCGCTCATCCTTGCAGGGGCGCGTCTCGGGACCCAGCCCCGTCTCCTGGATCCACCAGTCGGGCGCGACGATGAGCTCGCCCACTTGGAACTCGTGCGCATGGGAGTCCGTCCACCCCATCACCCACTGCAGGTAGTGATGCAGGCTTGCCAGGGTCCACTGGTTGGCTACGACCACGCGCCTCCACACCAACGGCGCGACGTCACGCAGTTCGATGCGCAGCACGACGGGTTGCGGACTCGGGGGCTTGGGCATCGGCACGACACTCGGGGCCAATCAACGAAGGCGGCAGCCTACCAGCGACGCCCCTGCCCCATGGCACCCCGAGTCGCGCCCGCTTCATCGCTGCCGTTGGTTCTCGACCCGCAACAGGACCCGCAGCGCCCCGATCCTTTCAGCCGGGGATGTCCACGCCCAAACCCCACCGCGCCGCCACATACGTCATCACCCATCGTACCGCCACGGTGTCGCGCGTGATCGACTTGCCCTGGTCATCCACGCACTTGATGCGCATGCGCGGCACCGGCTTCGTGTCGCCGCCGAGATCCCGCAGCGCCACCGT
>JAJYNV010000078.1 GCA_021786135.1 Bacillota bacterium | reverse complement strand
GGGGGCGACGGGTGAGGGCAAGATCTTCGCCGATCCCGAGGAGGCCATGCGCGCCTACCAGACCGGCGCGCTCAGCCTGCACGCCCGCATCACCGTGCGGCGGGGCGGCGAGCGTCTCGAGACCACCGTCGGCCGCCTTCTGTTCAACGAGTGCCTGCCGCCCGAACTCGGCTACAAGAACGAGGTGATCGACCGCAAGGCCCTGGCCTCGCTGGTCGCCACGCTCTACCGGCGCCTCGGCGCGGCCCGCACGGCCGACGTCCTGGACAGCGTGAAGAACCTCGGCTTTCAGTACGCCACCCGGGCGGGCATCACGATCGCCATGTCCGACATCCAGGTGCCGGCCAAGAAGCGCGAGATCCTCGACGCCGCCCAGGCCGAGGTCGACCAGATCTACCGCCAGTACCGGCGGGGCCTGATCACCAACGACGAGCGCTACCAGCGCGTCATCGACATCTGGGGCAAGGCCAAGGACGACGTCACCATGGCCCTCATGGACACGTTCGACCCCTACAATCCGGTGTTCATGATGGCCACCTCCGGCGCGCGCGGCAACATCCAGCAGATCACCCAGCTTGCCGGCATGCGCGGCCTCATGAGCGACCCGTCCGGACGGATCATCGAGGAGCCCGTGCGCGCCAACTTCCGCGAGGGGCTGACGGTGCTCGAGTACTTCACCTCGACGCACGGCGCCCGCAAGGGTCTTGCCGACACCGCGCTCCGCACAGCGGACTCCGGTTACCTGACGCGCCGCCTCGTGGACGTCTCACAGGACGTGATCGTGCGCGAGGAGGATTGCGGCACCAAGACCGGCATCCTGGTGTCGGAGATCCGGGAGGGCACCGAGAGCATCGAGAACCTCCTCGACCGCATCGCGGGCCGCACGGCCCTGCGCGACATCGCGCACCCGGAGACGGGCGAGATACTGGCGAAGGGCGGAGAGATGATCGCCGACGTCGACGCGCAGCGTATCGTCGACGCTGGCATCACCGAGGTGGCGATCCGCTCCGTCCTGACCTGCAAGTCCCGTTTCGGGGTGTGCCAGGCGTGCTATGGCCGCAACCTCGCGACGGGCAACCAGGTCGACGTGGGCGAGGCCGTCGGCATCATCGCCGCGCAGTCGATCGGCGAGCCGGGCACGCAGCTCACGATGCGCACCTTCCACACCGGCGGCGTCGCCGGCGACGACATCACCCAGGGTCTGCCGCGCGTCGAGGAGCTCTTCGAGGCGCGCAAGCCGAAGGGCCAGGCGGTGATCACCGAAATCGACGGCGAGGTGCGGATCCGCGACAGCGAAGGCCGCCGCGAGATCGACGTCCGCACCGAGGACGGCGAGGTGCAGACCTACGCTATCCCCTACGGCTCGCGTCTTGCCGTGCGCGAAGGCGCGCGGGTGACAGCGGGCGACGTTCTCACGGAGGGCTCGATCAACCCCCACGACCTCCTGCGCGTGCGCGGGCTGCGCGGTGTCCAGGTCTACCTGGTGCACGAGGTGCAGCGCGTCTACCGCCTGCAGGGCGTCGACATCAACGACAAGCACATCGAGGTCATGGTGCGGCAGATGCTGCGCAAGGTGAAGATCGAGGACGCGGGCGAAACCGGGCTCCTGCCTGGCGGGCTTGTCGACGTCTTCACCTTCGAGGCGGAGAACGCCGACGCCATGGGCCGAGGCGGCGAGCCCGCCGTGGCGCGGCCGGTGTTGCTCGGCATCACGAAGGCATCCCTCGCGACCGACTCGTTCCTCTCGGCCGCCTCCTTCCAGGAGACGACGCGCGTGCTGACGGAGGCTGCGATCAACGGTCGTTCCGACCCGCTACTGGGACTCAAAGAGAACGTGATCATCGGCAAGCTGGTGCCGTCAGGCACAGGCATGGGGCGCTATCGCGGCATCAAGGTCGCGTATACGCCGCCTGGGGCGGATACCCCGCAGCAGCCGATTGGACGTGAAACCGCCGATTGACACGATTTTCACGCGACAGTACACTATACAAGTGTCTGTCTTCAGGAGTGAGAGCGACCTTTGGAGGATCTCAGGCAGGCTCGCCGGCGTGCGGTGGGTGCCAGGGAGACGCTCAAGCACCTGTCCCAGGGTGACGCCCAGCGCGTCTATATCGCCCGGGACGCCGATGACCACGTGACGGGCCCGGTGCGCCGACAGGCGCAGGAGGCCGGCGTCGATGTGGTTGAGGTGGAGAGCATGCAGATCTTGGGGCGCGCATGCGGCATCGACGTCGGTGCCGCGGCCGCCGCGCTGATCGGAGGAGGGGAATCCGGTGCCGACCATTAGCCAGCTCGTACGTCACGGCCGCAAGGCGGTGCACCACAAGTCCAAGGCGCCTGCTCTGCAGGGGTCCCCGCAGCGGCGTGGCGTGTGCACCCAGGTGCGCACGACGACGCCGAAGAAGCCGAACTCGGCCCTGCGGAAGATTGCGCGTGTGCGCCTCACCAACGGTGAGGAGGTCACGGCCTACATTCCGGGCATCGGCCACAACCTGCAGGAGCACTCCGTCGTGCTCGTGCGTGGCGGTCGTGTCAAGGACCTGCCAGGTGTCCGCTACCACATCGTGCGCGGTGCCTTGGATGCAGCCGGCGTGCAGAAGCGTGCCCAGGGCCGCAGCAAGTACGGCGCCAAGCGACCGGGCAAGAAGTAAGGGAGGCAGACCGCGTGCCGCGCAAGGGCAGTGTTCCGCAGCGTTCTGTGCTGCCGGATCCCGTCTACCAGAGCGAGATGGTCACCCGCCTGACCAACAAGCTGATGTATGACGGCAAGAAGGCCAAGGCTCAGGTGATCCTCTACGCAGCGCTCAAGCGCGCGGAGGAGATGACCGAGAAGCCCGCTCTGGAGATTTTCGAGGCGGCGATCAAGAACGCGATGCCAGCCGTCGAGGTCAAGCCGCGCAGGGTCGGCGGCTCGACGTACCAGGTGCCTGTCGAAGTGCGTCCGGAGCGCCGGACTTCGCTCGCCCTGCGCTGGATCGTCAACTATTCGCGTGCCAGGTCCGAGCGTTCCATGGTCGAACGCCTCGCCCGCGAGCTCGTGGAAGCGAGCCAGGGGGCCGGCGGGGCCGTGAAGCGCAAGGAAGAGGTACACCGCATGGCGGAGGCAAACCGGCCGTTCGCGCACTACCGCTGGTAGTCCGCGTGGCATTCCTGGACCGAGATCGAGGCAAGAGAGGTGAGCAGGATGGCTTCCGCCGGGGGCAAGCAGACCGCCGTGCCCCGGACGTACCCGCTCGAGCGGGTTAGAAATATCGGCATCATGGCGCACATCGATGCCGGCAAGACCACGACGACCGAGCGCATCCTGTTCTA
>JAJYNV010000049.1 GCA_021786135.1 Bacillota bacterium | reverse complement strand
ACGGGCCAGCCCGTCGGTCTGTTACAGGCAGGTGCCCTCCTGTTTAGCTACTCTCTGGTGCTCTCGCTTGCAATGCATCTCGGCCACTCTGGTTCGTGCGGCTGCGCATCGGGATCGGGGAGAGCGCCACGAACAAAGGCATTGCGAGCCCTGGTATGGGGATTGGCGTCGACATGCCTGCCATTTCTGTCGGGAAGCGCAATGGAAGCGCCAGTGCTCCACAACTCCATCGTCCTCACAGTAGGCGAGATCATCATCTTCGGTCTGATCTTCGGAGTCATTCGCTATGGTCGCGACCGCACAAGCGTCGCAGGTTCCCCATCGTAAGGGAGGTATGTTCCATATGCACATGACTCGACGCAGTCTCCTGCGGCGCGGATTGGCCACAATTGGCACACTGGTATTCGCCGACATCCTGAACGTCCGTTTCCCGCAGACAGCTCTCGGCTGTAGCCCGCAGTGGCCGCCAGTCTACCGTTCGCAATTCGACGGGAGCTTCTGCCAGTACGTCAACTGTGGTCCGACGTCCGCAGCGATGGTCAGATCCAGCGAGTCCTGCAATGCCTACAACCCTACGGGGGCGACCCTCCGAATCTGGTACGACCGAGCCGTGTACGGACACGACTGCGGCACGAACGGAGGGCCAATAGCGCCCTGCACCGGGCAGCCATGCCCAGACGCCGGAACGACTTACACCGGGCTCGGTCAGGCACTAGCCCTGCCTCCCGGCCGACAGACAATGTGGGATGGCGGTCCCGCATACAACTCCAAAGCGTACACCCTGCTGTGGGCCAACTTCGTCAATGATCTCAAGACGGGGGGACCGGGCTATTGCGCCGTAATGAACGGCAACTACGACACGATGCCGGCCAAGTTCAAGTGTGACTCGCAGGCGCACGGTGGTCACTCAGTATTCGTCCTGTATGCCGACTCGGCCGGTAGCATGTTCACGGTCTACGACCCGGACAACTGCCAATCACAACCGAACGCATGGTCACAATCGGAGTTGTACCAGTTTATGAACGGCCTCTACGGTGACGGCTACGTGCGATGCGTCCTAGGCAAGCAGTCTTGAGAAGCCGGCGAGGGACATAGCGGACATGACTTCGACAGCCGTACCCAGCGATCTTCTCGGAAGGACGTGGGTGACCATGCCGCCGCTTGAGGGGGTATTCCCCGCGTTCGGTGGGATTCTAGGATCAGACGCTCGCATCGTGCTGCCCTTCGGAGAGTTCCCCGTGGCGGCGGCAGGAGGGCGTATTGCGTCGCTGGTCTATGACCTGTCACCCTCAAGCGGTCTGTTCTTGGCGACGTCGCTCTACGTGCGTGACGTTGAGACAGGCGACGTGGTCTGGACCAACCGGTGGCCAGGTGGCTACGTCCATCCGCGAGGGGTGGCGCTCCTCTCGGATCGGCTGTATTTCACGCTCCAATCCGACGTGCGAGTCTGGAGTGCATCCGTTGTCCAGGTGACATTGCCAGATGGCATTCAGATGATGGTGCTCCCCGAGGCTGCCGGTCGCGGCATCCCCCAAGTCAGTCCATCTGGCCAAATGCTGGCGACAGTCCTGGCGGGGCCCGCGCGTGCCACATCCATCGAGCTGTTCCAGTTGGCCTCCAATGCCAGCCGATCCCTTACCGTCACGGGGGAGCTCGTGACGCTCGGGATCTCCTGTTTGGTCACCAAGTCCGACGTTGGACTGATGGGATATGACTTGAGCACCGGCGCATTGAGATGGTCCATTCCCGACATTCTCTATCAACGTGGTTATGTCACGAGCGACGGCGCACGGCTCGTGGCTCAGACCGGCATCGATCCGAATCTCATCGATCAAAACTTGGCGGCGTTCTCTCTGGATGCACTTCGCTCGCGGATCGCCGTGATCGACTTGGCGACAGGCGAGAAGCACAATCTGTCAGAAGCCCCATTCGGACACGCTATGAATTACCTGTGGACTCACATTTCGGGGGATACGTACGGCAGTGTCATCGCCGCGGGCGTCTTTCCAGCCGACACCTTCCAAATCAATGGAGGCGTGTGTCCTTTGAGCCTTCTCGACCTCTCGTCAGGGGCATTGTGGGAGGATGCGATCGCTCTTACGGCATCCTAGGGCCTGTGGAGAGGACGGCACCGACTAGTGGAGCCGCGTGGATCTGCTGCGTCGTCCGGATCTTCCTGACGGGCAGGGCGGCGGACGATCCCCCGCGGGGCTGCTGACCGACGGCGGCACGCTCAAGGTTGGCCTCAAAGGTCGTCGGCGGGTCGCGCCCATGAAGCGATGGGGTCGTCCAGCGCTGGAGGCCGACGAGCTGTAGCAGGAGGAACGCGAGTCTCGCCGCCGGTGGCTCATAGACGAGTTAGAGCTTGAGGCGTTCTGGCGGGAACGCTCGACCCCGCCGCATGTCCGGGGCTCAGCTCTTCCGCCACCGCCTCGAGCCGGATTCCGCCCGCTGCTTGGCCGTCGATGAACACCGGCCCGAGCGCCCATCGCGCGGGCAACTGCCCAATCTGACCGGCCGCGAGGGATCTGGCGAGAGGGCCGGCAACACTACCTTCCGCTACCTGAGCCGACTCCGCCACCTCGGCGTCGGCGTACCCTCTCCCGGCGGATTGTCCGGCCGCTAATCGCCGACGACCATATCGGGGCCGGTGAGCCAAAGGCTGCTCGTTCCTCCGGGAGTCCGTCCTCGAGGCCGCTCGCGACCGCCGGGCGCGCCCAAGCCGTTCGAGATGACGTGATAGGCGCGTCTGCGATGCCCGAGAGAGCACGGACTGGCGTTGACGAGAATTGAACCTTCCGCCTTGCTCGACAGTCATATCAGGCACGAGAGACACGACCACCAGGAGATGAGGTCCGTGGCGCCCCACGATCGCGCAGCTGCACCGGGGGAGCCCGAAGCCGCCTTCGTCCATCTTGTTGAGGCGCACCTGGATGCCGCCTATCGGCTCGCCACATTCATTCTGGCTGGCGACCGCTCTGAGGCGGAGGACGCGGTGCATGACGCCGCTCTCCGCGCGTGGGAGCACTTCGGGGACGTCCGCGACCGCGAGCGGTTCGAGGCGTGGTTCAGCCGGATTGTCGTGAATGCGTGCCGCGATCGGATCGCGAAGCGACGGCTGCGGCCCGTGGCTCTCGGGGATCCTGACATGGGCGCCGCTCCCGACCACGCCGACGCGCTCGTTCGCTCGGACGCAATCGAGCGGGCCATGCTGGCCCTCTCTCCCGAACACCGCGTCGTCGTCGCCCTGCGCTACATCGAGGACCGCTCGATCCAGGAGATCGCAGTCTGCACGGGCCAGCGACCAGGAACGGTCAAGAGCCG
>JAJYNV010000010.1 GCA_021786135.1 Bacillota bacterium | reverse complement strand
CCAGGCTGATATGTCCCCTGCCGAGGAGATGCTGAAGGGGGCGGCCCTCTCGGCCACTGATCCGCGGGTAGAGCTCAGGCTGAGCGGCGGGTTTCAGGGGCCGCCGATGGAGAGGACGGCGAGCACCGAGATGCTGCTCCGCCACGCCCGGGCCGCGGCCCGGGAGATCGACCTGCCGCTCGACGACGTCGCAACCGGCGGCGGTTCGGACGGGAACCGCGTCGCCGCAGCAGGAGTGCCGGTGCTTGATGGGCTGGGGCCGATAGGAGGCAGGGCGCATAGCGTGGAGGAGTTCATCGACCTCGGCTCGGTCGCGCCGCGGGCCGCTCTCCTCAGCGGACTCATGCGCCGGATCCTCTCTGGGCCCAGAGAATAGCCACGCGGCGGGAGGTCGGCCCGAACCCGCGGCAGGAGGCAGCCTTCGGCACGCGAAAGCTGTCGTAACGCATGTCGAACTGTGGAATGCGCGTATCTTTTGTCTGGACCAACGCAGAGTGTGATCGGAGGAGTGTCGAGATGCATCCGGATACCATGGCGGTCCACGTGGGAGAGGAGCCCGCGCTGGCACCGTCTTCGCTTGTGCCGCCGATCTACCAGACGTCCGTCTTCACGTTCAAGGATCTCTACACCGCTGCCGACGTCACCGGGGGCACGGGCGCAGGCTACTCCTACACCCGCATCGGCCAGCCGAACGCCGACATGTTCGCCGCTGCGGTCGCGGCCCTCGAGGGTGCACCCGCGGCCGCGGTGGCAGCGTCCGGCATGGCGGCAATCCTCGCCGCTCTGGTCGCGGCGCGCGAGGGCCGTCCCGTCGCGGCAGCCGACGAGATCTACGGGGGTTCGGTGGCCCTGCTCGACGGCTTTCTGGGGCCGCTCGGCGTGACATGCCTGCGCTTCGACGCCCACGATCCCGCCTCGCTGCCCAAGGACGCCGGGGCGGTCCTTGTCGAGAGCGCCTCGAATCCGCTCGGCCGCCTTTCGGACCTCGAGGCGCTCGCCGATGCCGCCCATCGCGCAGGCGCGCGGCTGATCGTGGACAACACGTTCCCGACGCCGTACCTCTGCCGGCCGCACGAGCATGGGGCGGACATCGTTGTGCACTCGGTGACGAAGTTCCTCGCGGGTCACGGCGACGTCACGCTCGGCGTCCTGACCGGCGACGAGGAGATGGTGCGGCGCAGCCAGGCGGCACTGACCACCTTCGGCGCCACGCCGGATCCCTTTGCCTGCTGGCTCGCCCAGAGGGGTCTTCGGACGTTCGGTGTGCGCATGGAGCGCGCCGTGGCCAACGCGCGCGGCGTCGCCCGCTTCCTCGGCGAGCACGAGAGCGTGCTGCGGGTGCATCACGCGAGCGTCCCGGGACACAAGGACCAGGAGCTCGCCCGGCGCTTCCTCTCCGGTGAGGGACCGGCCATCCTCGCCTTCGATCTCGAGGACGAAGCGGCGGCGGCCCGCTTCATCGAGCGGCTGCGGCTCATCCGCTACGCCCCTTCGCTCGGCGACGTCTCGACCATCGTGCTCCACCCGGCCACCACATCCCACCGCCAGCTCGCGCGCAGCGAGCAGGAGCGGCTGGGCATCTTGCCCGGCACGATCCGCCTTTCGCTCGGCATCGAGCGCCTCGAAGACCTGACCGCGGAGCTCGGCCATGCCCTCGCCTGAGGGGGGGACGCCCCTCGCGCTCAAGGACGCGCTCTCGTTCCTCGAGGCGATGCGGGGACAAAGGGCAATGGTGGAACTGGGCTACGGCGCGTGGACCTTGGCGCGCTTCCCGCTGCATGTCGAGGACGCGGATCTTGATGAGGAATTCCTTACAGTGATCGGTGATGTCTCCGATATGGGGGACGCTTTGGTGTATTCTGAAGTGAATCTTCCTCTCGCCCAGGAAGGCGGCTACGAAATTTCAATCGCCGCAGGTGAGATGCGCCTCATCAGCGAGGAGGGCATGCGCCTTTCTGTCACTGCTCTCGGCGCGTGATCGAAGGCTAAGGAGCACGCAGCTCGTTTAATCTGGGAGGAGTCCTGCCATGGTATCCGGCGTGCTCGGCAATCTGGCGCAACGTTCGAAATCCTATTCTCCCCATATCATTGTTCTTGCGCTCATTACCGGCATCATTGGCGGTCTCGGGGCCATCCTCTTCCGTTGGCTGATATCGGTCGTAGAGGCGTTCATCGCATGGGTCGTCCCGTCGCACACCGTGTCGCCATCGCACCTCCTGATTGCCTTGGCGCCTGCCGCGGGTCTCGTGGCCGTGAACCTGATCAGCCACTACCTCGCGCGGGAGGTCAAGGGGCACGGCGTGCCGCAGATCCTCGAGGCGCTCGCGCTGCGCGGCGGGCGGATCCGGCCTCGGGTGAGCTTCTTCGGCATCCTCGCACCAGCCATCACGATCGGCACGGGCGGATCGGTCGGCCGCGAGGGGCCGATCGCACTGATCGGCGCCGCTTTCGGTTCGCTCCTCGGACAGACCCTGCGTCTCTCGGAACGCGACATCTCGCTCCTGCTCGCCTGCGGCGCGGCCGCCGGTATCGGCGCCACCTTCAACGCGCCGATCGCCGGCGGCTTCTTCGGTCTCGAGGTCATCCTCGGCACCTATGCGATGGGCGCCCTGGTGCCCGTCTTCCTTTCATCCGTCATGGGCGTCTCGATCTTCAACGCCTTCATGGGCAGCCGCGCCGTGCTGGTGACGCCGCCCTATCACGTCGTGAACCACTTTGCGGTGCTTTTCATGATCGCTCTCGGCGTTCTGATGGCCTTCATCGCCTGGCTCTACACGTCGGGACTGACGTTCAGCGAGGACCTCTTCGAGCGGATGCCTCTCCAGTTCTGGCAGAAGGGACTCATCGGCGGTCTCTTCGTCGGCCTTCTCGGCCTCATCCTGCCGCAGGTGCTTGGCGTCGGTTATCCCGTGATGCATCAGGCCCTGCTCGGCAGTCTCGGGTTCGGCCTCCTGTTCGTGCTGTTCGCGGCGAAGCTGGTAGCCACGCTGGTGACCATCGGCGCAGGCGGTTCTGGCGGCGTATTCGCGCCGTCCCTCTTCATCGGGGGCATGGCCGGAGGCGCCTTCGGCGCCTTCCTGCACGCCATTTCTCCCGCCCTGGCGCCCTTCCCGGCGATCTACGCCGTCGCGGGAATGGCAGCCATGTTCGCGGCGGCAGCCCAGGCGCCATTCGTGGCCATCACGATCCTTCTTGAGATCACCGGCGACTATCGCCTGACGGCGCCGGTGATGGCGGCCGCGGCGATCAGCTACGGCATCTACCGCTTTTTCACGCCCTACTCGATGTACACCGTGCGCCTGAGCCGGCGCGGCATCGTCATCCTGCGCGGCCAGGACGTCCG
>JAJYNV010000415.1 GCA_021786135.1 Bacillota bacterium | reverse complement strand
AACCGAGCGGCCCACGAATCCGGGTCGCGATCGGTGACGCGGTCAAGGTCAAGGATGGGCCGTTCAGCGGCTTCGTCGGGGTGGTCGAGGAGATCGCGCCCGAACGCGGCAAGGTCAAGGTGCTCGTCTCGATGTTCGGGCGGGAGACGCCGGTCGAACTCGATTTCCACCAGGTCGAGGAGATGTAGGGAGGTTCCATCGTGGCGCGCAAGGTCATGGCCCAGGTAAAGCTGCAGATTCCCGCCGGCAAGGCGACGCCGGCCCCTCCGGTCGGTACGGCGCTTGGCCCGCACGGCATCAACATCATGGCGTTCTGCAAGGACTACAACGAGCGGACGGCCGCACAGGCCGGGCTCATCATTCCGGTGCAGATCACGATTTTCGAGGATCGCTCGTTCACCTTCGTGCTGAAGAGCCCGCCGGCGTCGGTGCTGCTCAAGAAGGCCGCGGGTCTCGCAACGGCGTCGGCGAAGCCGAACACGGAGATCGTGGCCAAGGTTCCGCGCGACAAGGTGCGCGAGATCGCCGAGCTGAAGATGCAGGACCTCAACGCGAGCGATGTCGAGGCGGCCATGCGCATGGTCGAGGGCACCGCCCGCAGCATGGGCATCCAGATCGTCTGAACCGAATCATCGTGGGAGGCCCTGCGGCCGTCAGCACCACGGGAGGTAGAATGGATTGGGCAAGAGACTAGCGGATGCGCAGAAGCAGATCGAGAGCCAGCGGCTCTATGAGCTGCAGGAGGCCATCGCAATCCTGAAGTCCGTCAAGTCGGCCAAGTTCGACGAGACGGTCGAGGTCGCGGTGCGCCTGGGCGTCGACCCCAAGCACGCGGACCAGATGGTGCGTGGCGCCGTCGCGTTGCCGCACGGCACAGGCAAGGTACTGCGCGTGCTGGCGTTCGCCAAGGGCGACAAGGCGCGCGAGGCTCAGGAAGCAGGCGCCGACTTCGTCGGGGCCGAGGACATGATCGGGAAGATCCAGGGTGGCTGGCTCGACTTCGATGTCTCCGTCGCCACCCCGGACATGATGCCTCTGGTCGGTCGCATCGGTCGCATCCTTGGTCCGCGCGGATTGATGCCGAACCCGAAGACCGGTACGGTATCGATCGAGATCGGGACCGCGGTGAAGGAGATCAAGGCCGGAAAGATCGAGTACCGCGTCGAAAAGGCGGGCATCGTGCATGCGCCGATCGGACGGCTCTCGTTCCAGCCGGAGCAGCTCGCGGAGAACTTTCACGCTCTCCTCGACGCCCTGATCAAGGCCAAGCCCGCAGCGGCCAAGGGCACCTACCTCAAGGCGATCAACATCACCTCCACGATGGGCCCAGGCATCAAGCTGAACCCGGCCCACGCGCTTGCGGTGTCACAGGCCTCGGCGGATTGACGTCACCCACCATCATCGCCATACTATATTCCGTTCGCCGTAGACCGCAGGGGGCACAGCCCTAAGAGCCCTTTCGGGCGACCTGCCGAGGCAGATGCACGTAAGCTCCAAGCGTGCCTATGCGGTCTTCGCGCGTGCGAAGACCGCTTTCCTGTTGCAAGGGGGTGAATACAAGTGACCACTCAGGCGAAGATCGATGCCGTCGCAGAGATCGTTGAGAGCCTCCGCGGCGCGCAGAGCGTCGTTCTAGCAGAGTTCAAGGGCCTCACGGTGGCGCAGTCCCAGCGCCTGCGCGGCGAGCTGCGCAAGCAGGGCGTGACCTTCCACGTCGTCAAGAACACTCTTCTCAGCAAGGCGGCCCAGCAGGTGGGCATCGACGGACTCGAGCCTTATCTCGCTGGCCCGACCGCTCTCGCCGTATCGCGCGAGGACCTGGTCGCACCTGCGAAGGTGCTGGCCGGATTCCAGCGTGCCAACAAGGAACTGACCATCAAGGGCGGCGTTCTGGAAGGGCTCGTCATCGACGCCGCACAGGTCCGCGACCTCGCGGAACTGCCGCCGCGTGACGTCCTGCTTGCCAAGGTGGCAGGCGGCATGCAGGCTCCGCTCTACGCCATGGCGTCCGTGCTCTCCGCTCCGCTGCGCAACCTGGCCTACGGCCTGGATGCGCTCGCGCGCCAGCGCGCCAGCTGATTCGAGACGGGGTTTGGAATCTAAGGAGGTAACATTGTGAGCAAGGTTGCAGACATTCTGGAGCAGATCAAAGGTATGACCGTTCTCGAGCTCAACGAGCTCGTCAAGGCGTTCGAGGAGGAGTTCGGCGTTTCGGCCTCAGCCCCCATGGCGGTGGCGGCGGCTCCGGCGGCTGCGGCAGCGGCTCCGGTCGAGGAAGAGCAGACCGAGTTCGACGTCATCCTCAACGCCCCGGGTGGCAACAAGATCCCCGTGATCAAGGTCGTACGCGAGATCACCGGCCTCGGCCTCAAGGAGGCCAAGGACCTCGTGGACGGCGCTCCGAAGGCGGTCAAGGAGAAGATCTCCAAGGCCGACGCCGAGGCGATCAAGGCGAAGCTCACCGAGGCGGGCGCCGAGGTCACCATCAAGTAGTTCCGGTGGGCATGGAAGAACGGGTGGCAGGACGGCCTGCCGCCCGTTCTTCGTGCATTTGGGCAGGGTGGATGTGGTGTGCCGTATACGGGGGTGCACGTCTACCTACGTCGGTGCCCCGGCATGGCCAGAAGGACGATTTCGAAAGCTGGAAGCGGGTCTTGGAACGGTGCTGCGCAGGGAAGGGCCGGACCTTCGCCAGATCGCTGATCGAGTAGAAAATTCCAAAAAAGGGTTCGAGGCAGGAGCTCGGCGAAGTCCTCGCAGGGCACGTCGCCCGGCTGGTCGCCTACGGGGAAGGTCGCTGCTTTGGGGTGAGGAGAGCCGCCCTGGAGGTGCAGGAGCAACGGCGCACAGGATCGCGCTCAGGCCGAACAACCGGCAGGCAACCGCCGAAACGAGGGCCTCTGGCGACGGTCACCCGGCTGTCGTGAAACCGGCCCCGGCGAAGCAGAAAGCAAGCTTCTATGCTACCTACGCGTAGGTTTGACTCGGTCCAACGGAAATTGGGCGCAATTGTGCGAACGTACGCACGGAGCGCTGGCGAGAGGAAGTGGGCGGGTCACGACGTCCGGAAGGCGCCCCGATCACCTCAGGGATGGACCCATGCGCGCCAGGGACGTGTACTGCCACGTCTCCGGGGGGAAAGTGTTCGCCCGCATGTGGGGCGAACTTGGCTGCGATGACGCTCCTGCTCCGATCGTTCTCTTGCACGACTCGCTCGGCTGCGTCGAACTCTGGCGCGACTTCCCGGCGACCCTCGCGGCGGTGACGGGGCGTGCCGCCATCGCCTACGATCGTCTCGGCTTCGGCAGGTCAGATGCTCGTGCGGGAACGCTTCCTCGCGACTTCATC
>JAJYNV010000191.1 GCA_021786135.1 Bacillota bacterium | reverse complement strand
CGAAGGAGGATGCCGCCCTTGAGCCCGGATTATGCCGCCATGCTCGATCCTACAATCGCCAGAGACAAGAACGTCTTCGAGACCGTCGGCATAATCCGGACATCGGCATAATGCGCGTTATGCCGACATCGGCATAACGAACACAAGACTCGCAACATCCTCAGGCACCTGCCCAAGAGCGAGCATCGCTGGGTGCGCGCGGTGCTCTGGCAGGCCTGGCACGAGCCGGATGCCGAGCAGGCGGAGCGCGACCTGCGCCAGCTGATCGGGGAACTGGAGCCGAAGTGGCCAGCCTGAGCGAGGGCCTGGCCGGAGACCCTGACCTGCCAGGTCCTGGGCCTGCCAGCGGAACTCGTCCAGGCCCTGGGCAGCACGAACCTGATCGAGAACGTCTTGCCGCAAACGCTACTTTTCTCCGCTGCATGATCGTCAAGGACCTCAGCGGCACGCCAAACATGTTGCGTCTGCGCGCATGGCGCGGCCAGCGGGCCTCCTTGAGCCCAGCAGGAGGTGTCAATTGATTTGTGTCCGGAAGTTCGGGCGCTGTCAAGGCATCTGCGTCTTCTGCACTGGACCGCGGTGTTGCGGGGCACGTTGAAATGCATCGAGCGGACGGGGAGGGGCCGGCCCGTGACCGATAGGCGGGGCGCAAGGCGAAGTCTGGACACATATTCGTTGACGCCCGGCCGCGCCTCGGCTATCTTCTGCCCATGGACAACCCTCCGCCCCCCGGCCAGGACGACCAAGCCGCCGGGCTGCGGCATCCGCATCCCGAGCGCGTGCAAGACCCGCGCTTCCGGGAGCACCAACCCTTCTTCAGCCCAGAGGACCTGGTGCAGGTCAAATACGAGATGCTGCGCGCCCACTACCAGGACGGTCTGCCCGTCAGCCAGGCGGCGCGGCGGTATGGGCTCAGCCGGCAGACCTTCTATCTGGTGGACGCCGCCTTCCGCACGGCGCGCCTGCTCGGGTTGCTGCCCGCCCGCCCGGGACCCAAGGGCCCACGCAAGGTCACGGCGCAGATGGCGGAGTTCGTTCGGGCGCAGTGGCGCGAGGACTCCAACCGTGACGCTGCCACGCTGGCGGCGGCCGCAGCGGCGCGCTTCGGGATTCAGGTGCATCCGCGAACGATTCGCCGGCTGGTGCAGTCGCGAGGTCCGCGGAAGAAGGGTGCTCCCCCACGGCGGCGGGACGTTCCTGGACAGCCGGGATCCGGTCCAGGCCAGGTATGAAGCGGCGCGAGCGCGAGCCTTGTCCGGAGCGGCGATCGCCGCGCCGGACTGGCTCCGGTGGCTGTCGGCACCGCGCGCCCGCCGGGGGAGTGCGCAGTGGCGAGTCGTGAGCGTGCAGGCGGAAGACGCACCCTGGGCACCGCGCGCGGAGCGGAGCGAGCAGCGGTTGTGCCGCCTGATCCGCACGCTGGTGTGGGACGGCGACACCGGCAAGAGCAGTATAGGCAACCGTACGGAAGTAAGCCCATCGACGGAGTCCCGATAGTACTATCCACGCACGCGGGAGGTGTGGTCATTGGCAGAGGCCCGCGGACGCCGGACGCGGCACGTGGTGGTCTACCTTTCGGCGACGGAGGCGGCAGTGTGGGACACGCTGCGCGGCCTTGAGGTGCCTTGGGGCAGCCCCCCGGTGAGCCGCGCCGAGTGGGTCATGACGCACGTTCTGGAGCAGTTGGAACGGATCGAGCAGTCGTTGTGCGCGGATTGGTACAAGGACCGGGCGCGGGCGGCACTGGCCGCCTGGGATGCTGAGCAGGAGCGCCTCGGGCCTGTCGATGAGACACGGGCCCACGGCCATCCGCTGCGCCCACGGCTGCCGGTAGGGCCGGGGCGGACGGTCGTAGACAGCGGCCGTGGCGCGGCCCGCGACGGTGATGCCCCCTGAGGCCAGGTGTCTCGGGAAGGTGGGGATGAGGATGCGCGCGGCACTGTATGCCCGGGTTTCGTCGAGCAAACAGGAGCAGGAGCGGACGATCGCCTCACAGGTGGAGGCCGTGGAGAGCTACGCCGCCAGCCACGGCTACGAACTGGTGAGCACGGCACGGTTCTGCGACGACGGCTTCAGCGGGGCACGGCTAGACCGGCCGGGCCTGGATGCCCTGCGGGACGGGGCGCGGGCCAGCGCCTTCCAGGCCGTGCTGGTCTTGGACCCCGATCGGCTGGCTCGCCACTACGCCTATCAGGTGCTGATCATCGAGGAGCTGCAACGCTTCGGCGTAAGCGTGGTCTTTCTGCAGCAGCCACCGCTCGACGATCCCGCCGCGCGGCTCCTGGTACAGATCCAGGGGGCCGTCGCGGAATACGAACGCGCCAAGATCGCCGAGCGCAACCGCCGCGGTCGGCAGTTCCGGCTGCGGCAAGGGGAGGTCGCCATCGGCGTCGCGCCGTACGGCTATCGGCGCGTGCCGCGTACGTCGGCAGAGCCGGCGCATCTGATCGTGCACGAACCCGAGGCGGCGGTCGTGCGGCAGATATTCGCCTGGCACGCCAACGAGGAAGGGATGAGTCTCTACCAAATCGCGGCGCGGCTCGACAACCGGGGTATTCCTACCGCACATGGCGCGGCCCACTGGTCGCCTCAGGCCGTGCGCGTAATTTTGCGGAACTCGGTCTACACGGGTGCCTGGGTGGTCAACCGCCAACGTCCGGCGGAGGACCCCGCTGCGCGCCGGAGGGTCCCCCGCCCCGAAAACGAGTGGATCACGCTGAGCGTGCCGTCGTTGGTGGACCGGGACACGTTTCTCCGTTCCCAGCAGCGCCATGCCCACAACGCTCACTACAGCCCGCGCCACAGCAAGCAGTCGGGCTGGCTGCTGCAGGGGCTGGTGCGCTGCGGGCTCTGCCACCACGCCTGCGTCACGCGCCGCGGAGGCGCTCGGCGCGCCGGTCAGGGCTATCATCACTACTACCGGTGCGGCAACACCAAGCGCGAGGCCGTCGCACGTTGCCCCGCGCCCGCCGTACGCGCCCCGGAGCTCGACGCGTTGGTCTGGTCGGAGGTGACCCGTACCCTGTGCGATCCGCACGCTCTGCAGCAGGCCGTCGCCGGCGGCGCCACGGTCTCTGCGGACTCGAATGTGCTAGCCGCCCAACGGGTCGCCATCGAGCGTCACCTGCACGCGGCCGAGCAGGAGCGGCAGCGGCTCCTGGACGCCTATCAGGCAGGCGTGGTCTCTCTGCCTGAGCTGCAGCCCCGCCTGGCGGCCTTGGAGCTTCGCCGCGAACAGTGGCAGGACGAGCACGATCGTCTGGAACGCGCGCAACGGGACGCAGCCGCCGCGCAGGAACTGCTGGGCCGTCTGGACAACCTCGCGCGAAGCATCCAAGAGCGCCGAGCGGCAGTTTAAGA
>JAJYNV010000404.1 GCA_021786135.1 Bacillota bacterium | reverse complement strand
GAAGATGTCCGCGATGATCGCGCCGCTGTTCGCCGAGATGAAGGCGCCACCTACGCCCTGCACGAGGCGGAAGACGACGATCGACGCCTCGTTCCAGGAGAGGGCGCAGAGCGCGGAACCGACGATGAAGATGAGAAAGCCGGCCTCGTACATGCGCACGCGGCCGAACATGTCGCCAAGCCGGCCCACCTGCGTCGCGAGCAGGGTGATGACCAGAAGGTAGCCGAGAACCACCCAGACGACGGAGGCGAAGCCGACATGGAGGTCTGCCCGCATGACCGGCAGGGCCAGGATGACGATGGTGGTGTCGACGGCGGCGATCAGCACGCCGATCATGATCACGATGAGAGCGGTGCCAGTGCGGGCCTGGGGGGACTCGGGCAACGGTTAAACCTCCCCGCTCGGCGCCTTTGGCGCCGGCGTATCTACTACGGGAACAGAAGCGGGCGATTGGACGTCGCGCGCCAGCATGAGGAGGGCGTCCCTATGCCAACGCAGCTCCGCCGACAGCAGGGTCTCCTGGCGACGGAAGACCGTAAGCGCGATCGGGCTCAGGCTGCCCTCGAGACGCGTGCGTTCGGACGTCACCTGTTCGAGTTCCGCACGGATTTTCTGCTCACGCAGGCGCAGCAGTTCTGTCGTCTCGCGCGGGTCCACGCGGCCGCCGAAGAGGAGCCCCACGCCAACCGGATCCGGTTGGCTGCGCAGATCCCGCAGGGCGGACTCCCGCAGTATCGCGAGTTCGCGCTCGCCCTCCGGCGTGATGCCGTAGACCGTGCGCAGCGGCCTTTTGCCGGCCTGCTCGCAGCGCACCACGGCGATCAGACCGTCGCGCTCGAGCAGATGGAGTTCGCGGTGAAGGGCGCCGACGCTGACGCCGCCCCAACGCTCTACCGATACCTTCTCGGCACGCCTGCGAATGGCGTGGCCGTGCAGCGGTCCCTCTGAGGAAAGAATGCCCAGGGCTACGAGACGGTTCAGGTTCATGCGAATAGTTTAAGCGTGATTAGTCTCGTGTTGTCAATTGCGGGACGAGACCCGCAGGCGACTTTCGCCCATCGGGCGCGAGCAAAGAGGAGAAGCGCCGTGGGAACTGCTTCCTGGCGCTTCAGGCGATACGGGTCCATGCGACGTAGCAGACGGTGAGGGCGTCCCTCTACGCACCGCGGCCAAGATTGAGATCTAAAGGCTCTTCCCGAACGCCTCCAGTGCGCCGATGACGTTCGCGACCGCCGTCGCGAGCGCCTCCATGTGAGGCTTGGCGGCTGGGGCGCCACCGCGCTCGAACGCCTCGATCGCGACCTTGGCCACGCGATGTGCCTCGCGGTGGGGGCCGTCGATGGCCCGAAACGCAGCTCGTCCGCCATATTTGGCCTGCGCCTCGCCGTGCATCCAGAGGCCAAGGCGGCAGTTGTCGGGACTGCCGGCGTCGGCCGGCGCAAGACGCGTCTTCTGCTGCATCATGGCCTGCAGGCGGTGCTGCCAGAGCAGGTGATCCGTGATGCGCAGGGCGACCGCGTCCCGGTCGTCGCGCGGGGTGGGGTAGGCGGCGAGTCGGCTCAAGAGCTGGCTCAGATGTTCGCTCACTTCAAAGACGGAATCGGACGCGGTATGCAGGGACCGCGCGACGGCGTCGACGCCTGCCTGAGCCATTTGCACGCGCTCCGCGACTTCCGCGATGGCGAGCGCCTGCTGTCCCGCCAACGTTGCGATCTCCGCCACCTCGTCGCGGTTCTTCGAGGAGGATTCCGCGATGCCGCTGAAGACGTGGTCCGCCCGCTGCACGAGTTCGGCGGCCCGGTGGGCCGTGGAGGCGGAGGCCTCCGCCTGCGTCGCCGTCTGGTCGATGCTGGCCGCCTGGCGGGAGATGGTGTCGGTGATCTCCTTCGCGGCACTCTTGGTACGGTCCGCGAGGCGCCGCACCTCGTCCGCAACCACGGCGAAGCCGCGCCCCTGCTCTCCCGCCCGTGCGGCTTCGATCGCCGCGTTCAGGGCGAGCAGGTTGGTCTGCCCCGCCACCTCATTGATGAGCGAGACGATCTCGGCGATGCGCCTGAAGCCTTGCTTGAGCGCCTCACCGGCTTCGGCCGTCTCGCGGCTGCCGGCGACCAGCGCCTCCATCTGTTGCCCGACCTCCTGCATCAAGGCCGTGCCGTCGAGACTCTGGCGCGCCACCTGGCCGGCGAACTGCGCCACCTGGGAGCTCGTGCCGGCCATCTCCTCAGCGCTGGCGCTGAGCTCCTCCGTCGTGGCCGCCGTCTGGGACGCCGCGAGCTCGATGTTCTGCATCTCGCGCGTGATCTGTTCGTGGTCCCGGTAGATCAGGGTGAGGCTCTGCGTCATGCCGCTCGCCGTACGCTCGGTGTCGACGAGCAGCTCGCGACTCTTCGCCGCGGCCCTGGCAGCCTGGACCGCGTCGCCGGAGTCTGAGACCGCATCGGCGACCGCACCGCTGAAGTCACCGCGGGCCATCGCTTCGAGCAACTGCGTCAACGTGCCTGGCTCAGCCAAACGTGCCTGCCTCCCCTTGGATGGTCCATACTTTCATTAACTGAATCATCCTAGACATAAATCGACACGTGGCCGCTACGGCCGACCTGCATAGTCCGATCGGACAGGTCCACTGGTTCATAAAGCCTCCGCCCCGTCTGCGGGGCGGAGGCACCATTGGCATGTGCAGGAGAGCCTGTCTCAGGCCCGGCCGTAGATGTCCTGGACCCGCACCACGTCGTCGAGCTCGGGCGTCGACACCTCGAGCACCGAGAGGTCGATCTGGGCCGTGAGGCGGTGCAGGGTGCCCGGCCGGATCGTAATCGTGCTGCCGGGGCTGATCGCCTGCGGCCGGCCGTCGATCTCGATCGTGCCGGCGCCCGCGAGCACCCACATCGACTCCATCTTGCGCTCGTGGTACTGCAGGCTGAGGCTGTGCCCCGCGCGCACGAAGAGGAGCTTGCCGGCGTAGCGCTCGGTTTCGGCCCAGATGTACTCGGCGCCCCACGGCTTCTCGACGACGCGGGCGTCCTTGGGCACGAACATCGTGCCGTCGGCCTTGGGCGGACGCACGAGCGCCGAGGCCTCGAGCGTCGCGACCAGGCTGCCCGCCGGCGTCGAGCACACGATCATGTCTTCCGTGCCCAGCACCTGGAGCGGCGGCGCCCCGGGCTCGCGCCACTCGAACGCGGCGCCGACTTCCGCTTCTTCGCTGCGCGTGCTCTGGTGGTAGCGGACGAACTCGGGCCAGTTGCCGAGGTCGCTCCAGCCGGCGTCGCACGACACGACGCGGAGATCGGTCGCGCGCTCCAGGACGGCGCGGTCGAATGGCAGGCGGATGGCGTGCTCATAGGTGAGGACGAGTGTCTGGCCATCCTGTGCGGAG
>JAJYNV010000328.1 GCA_021786135.1 Bacillota bacterium | reverse complement strand
TAGCAGAGGCTCGCAGTCCAGGATCAGCCCGCCGCCGATGCCAGTGCCCAGAGTGATGTAAAAGAGAGACTGCAGGCCACGCCCCGCGCCGGCGGCGTATTCGCCGAGGCCGCCCATCAGGGCGTCGCGCTGCGCGAAGAGCGGCAGGCCGAGGTCAAGCATCGCGGCGAAGTCCTGGATTCTCTGTCCGACCCAACCCTTCGGCAGGTTAGGCCCTTGCAGGAGCGTGTCGTGCGCGATCGGACCGGGCAGCGACAGTCCGACGGCAGCCACCTTGGCGCCCGCCTCCCGGGCCATTGCCTGCAGCTGGCGTCCAACGGCCCGGAGCTGTTCGGCAGGTGGCGCGTCGGCGGTTTCTACGCGATCGCTCGCCATGATGCGGCTATGGTCCACGAGTGCGTAGGCGATTTTTGTGCCTCCCACGTCGATGGCGAACTCCATGGCGGTGCGCCTGGCTCATGCCCGCCCGAACCACCGCTGTGGCCCATGGCGGCCCTCTCCACGCCAGGCTGCGCTCCTTTCGGCTCGTATTCTCCCGGGCGGGAGGAAGCGGGGAGGTGTGGGAGCCTCTCCTGGATCAGGAGACCTCGTGCTGCCGTTCGCGTCTCATCAACTCATCCCTGCCGCCATACCCTGCCCGGCCTGAGGAGATGCTAGTGGCGGGAGGGATGGCGATGGCGCAGACGACAGTGCGCTGCACGGTGGAGAACTGCTACTTCTGGGGCCAAGGCAATCTGTGCGATGCGAGCGGGATCCTGGTTACGGGGCCCATGGCGGGGACGAACCTCCATCATGCGGCTCCCGAGCAGCTGTCCGAGATGGTCGACATGGTCGGCGACACGCCGGCGGCAAAGAGCGACGAAACCTGCTGCAAGACCTTCCGCCAAAGGTCCTAGCGCAGTGCCGCGCGACTTGGACGATCCAGCCCGGCAGCCCGGCCCGACGGCCGGGCTGCCGGCGCAACGTCGATCTGTTCACGCAGGATGAGGGCAAGCGCCTCCTGCTCGGCGAGGAAGGCATCGTGCCCCATGTCGGTCTGGAGCCGAGCGAGTCCGCTCGGCACTCCGGCGCGCAGCAGTCTCGTGTGGAGATCTGCGACAGCTGACTCGGGGAACAGCCAATCGTGCTGGATGGCGACAAGATCTACGCGCGTGCCAGGTTGGACGCTGAGGTCCCAGGCGAAGTTTGCCATGGCTCGGCTGAGCACGAGGTAGCTCCAGGCCGAGAAGCGATCCGCGAGCCGCTCCCCATGGTGGTCGAGATAGCTCTCGACCGCGAAGCGTCGTTTGCCGCGCGGCGCAGGGCTGCGGCCGAACCGCGCTTCGAAGTGCGGTCCGGACCGGTAGGTCGTCATGGCTATGGCCCGGGCCGCGCGCAGGGCTCCGGCAGGGTCGCCATGCGCCAGTCCCAGCTCGATGGCCACGTGCTGGGCATGGCAGAGCGCCACCTGCAGGGCGGGCAGGCGGTCGGCGGCGCCGATCGCTATGGCCTGCTGCACAGGCAGGTTCGCCTGCCCAGCCCACGCAAGCGCCTGGAGTCCCCCGAGAGAGCCGCCGATGACGAGCCGAAGCCGGCGGACGCCGATCGCCGTCAGGAGACCAGCCTGCGCCGCGACCATATCGCGCACGGAGACTTCGGGGAAGGCGAGCCCGCCGTGCACCAGTCCGTGGCTGTCGGGGCCGGTGCTGCCGTAGCAGCTGCCGACGACGTTGCTCGCCACAACGAAGTGGACACTCGTGTCGATGGCCTTGCCTGGCCCGACGATCTCACGCCACCAGCCCGGCGTGCCGCCCTGGTCCGCCGGGCGCTGATCGCCCGTCAGGGCATGGCAGATGAGGACCGCTTCCTCTGCGGGGGCGCCCCATGTCTCGTAGGCGACTTCGGCTCCCTCGAGCGACCCGCCGCCTGTAAGCGGCAGATCGCCGATCGCCACCCGAGGCATCAGGCCTGGCTCGCCACGAGGGCCGCCTGAAGGTCCTCGATGAGGTCCTCCGGGTCCTCGAGACCGATTGAGAGGCGCACGAGATCGTCAGGCACCCCCGCCTTGCGGCGTTCGTCGCTGGTGAGCTGCTGATGCGTCGTCGTTGCGGGATGGATGACGAGCGAGCGCGCATCCCCCACATTGGCGACGTGGCTAAAGAGCGCCAGTGCATCGATGAAGCGCGGACCGCTCGCGACCCCGCCCTGGAGGCCGAAGGTGAGAATGCCTGAGGTGCCAAGGGGCAGGTAGCGCGCGGCGAGGGCATGGGACGTGTGGCTGAGGAGGCCCGGATAGCTCACCCATGCCACCTGCGGCTGGTTCTCCAGCCACTGAGCGATCTTGAGCGCCGTCGCGGAGATGCGATCCATGCGCAGCGCGAGCGTCTCCACGCCGAGCAGCAGCAGGTGCGCGTCTGCCGGGCTGAGGCAGGAGCCAAGGTCGCGCAGGAGCTGGACACGGGCCTTGACGATGTAGGCGAGGCTTCCGAAAGTCTCCACGTAACGCGCGCCATGGTAGCTCGGATCCGGCTCCGTGAACTCAGGGAATCTGCCCTGGGTCCAGTCGAAGCGGCCGCCGTCGACGATGACGCCGGCGATGACCTGGCCATGTCCGCCGATGTACTTCGTCGCGGAATGGACGACGATGTCCGCACCATGCTCGATAGGGCGGCAGAGGTAGGGGGTCGCGAAGGTGTTGTCCACCACGAGCGGCACGCCATTGCGGTGACTCAGCTCTGCCAGCGCCGAGAGGTCGGCGACGTCGAGGCGCGGGTTGCCGATCGTCTCGACATAGACGGCCCGGGTGCGATCGTCGATCTCGCGCGCGATCGCCTCCGGCGAACCGTCGGCGGCGAGGCGCACGTCGATGCCGACGCGCTGGAACGTGGTGCGCAGGAGGTTGTGCGTGCCCCCGTAGAGGTTCGGTGCGGCCACGATGCTATCGCCGGCCCTGGCGAGGTTGAGCAGCGCGAGGGTGATCGCCGCCTGGCCCGACGAGGTGGCGAGAGCCCCGACACCGCCCTCGAGCGCGGCGATGCGCTCTTCGAAGACGGCGGTCGTCGGGTTCATGATGCGCGTATAGATGTTGCCCGGCTCCTCGAGCGCGAAGAGGCGTGCCGCGTGGGCGGCGTCGTGGAAAGCATAGGCAGTGGTGCGGTAGATGGGCACGGCGAGCGCGCCGGTTGCCGGGTCGGGCTTCTGTCCGGCATGCAGCGCCAATGTAGAGAATCTCTTTGCCACGGATCCGTCTCCTTTCGGTCCCGGCGAAACAAAAAACGCGCCCGAGGGCGCATGCTGTTCGCGGACCCTCTTATCTCTCAATCCGGCCGCCCGGATTGCAGGAATTGGCACCGACGGCGCTCTGCGCCCGGTTGCCGGGTTTCATCGGGCCAGTCCCTCC
>JAJYNV010000106.1 GCA_021786135.1 Bacillota bacterium | reverse complement strand
GGCTCAAGCTCGATGTCGCGGCCCGCGAGCGGCTGGCTTGAAAAGCCGGGCAGGGCGTCTTCGTACGCCACCGAGCCAGGGTCGCGGTAGATCATGCCTGTCACGAGTTCCTCGCGCTCGAGCACGGCCGCGAGCGCCCTGCCGCGGCTGTCAGGCTGGTAGTCCGCGTCTTCGTCGAGGTCGTAGAGCGCCTGCTTGTAGAAGTCGTAGGTGTTGATCTTGTTGTAGGTCACGCAGGGACTGAGGATGTTGACAAACGCGAAGCCGGGGTGCGCGATTGCGCCCTCGATCAGCCGCGCGAGCTGCGCCTGGTTGGACGAGAAGCCCTGCGCGACATAGGTGGCCCCCGCCGAGAGGGCGAGCGAGAGCGGCCGCACTGGCGACTCGATGTTGCCGAACGGCGCCGCCTTCACCTTCTGGCCGTGGTCCGATGTCGGCGAGTTCTGGCCCTTGGTCAAGCCGTAGATATGGTTGTCCATGACGATGTACTTGACGCCGATGTTGCGCCGCACCGCATGGGCAAAGTGGTTCATGCCAATGGCGAACCCATCCCCGTCGCCGCCTGCCGCGATCACCAGAAGTTCGCGGTTCGCCAGCTTGACACCCAGCGCAGACGGCAGCGTCCGGCCGTGCACGACGTGAATGTTGTAGGAGTTGATGTAGTTGCCCATCTTGCCGCTGCAGCCGATGCCGGCGACGATGGCGACGCGGTGCGGCGGGATGCCGAGCTTCACCAGCGTCTTCTGCAGCGCGGCGAGCACGCCGAAGTCGCCGCAGCCTGGACACCACCAGGATTTCTCCGATGTCTTGTAATCCTGAAGGGTCACCGTCTCCATCGTCACACCTCCTCCTCGACCCTGAGCTCATGCACAGCCTCGATCACACGCTGCGGCGACAGCAGCGTGCCGTCGAAATGAAGCAGCGAGTGGTAGCGACCGTCCTCCAGGCTGGCGATGCGCATGAGCTGGCGCATCTCGCCGGTAGCGTTCTGTTCCACGACCAGTACCGCCCTGGCCCCGGCGAGGGCAGCCGCCAACGGCACATCGGGCATCGGCCAGAGCTGGCGCACCTGCACGCGACCGACGCGGACGCCCTCCCGGCGCAGCGCGTCCACGGCCTCATCCACGGCACCGATGACGGAGCCGAAACACGCGATCACGATGTCCGCACCGTCCAGGTGACGGGCCTCGATCGCACCCGGGCGCGCCCGCAAGGGCTCGAGTTTGCGGCTGCGCTTCTCCATCTGCGCAACCCGGTTCTGCGGCGTCTCCGACACCTTGCCGGACGCAGCGTGTTCGACGCCCGTGGCCAAGAACTGGCCCTTTTGCATGCCAGGCAGGGCACGGGGCGAGACGCCGTCCTCGGTCACGCGGTAGCGCTCGAACTCGCCTGTCAGCCGGTCGAGTTCGGCCTGATCCACGATCGCGCCGCGATCGATCAGGTGCCCCTTCAGGGGAAGGTCCTCGACCGACTGCAGCCACTGCGCAAGCGCGAGGTCTGAGAGCACGATGACGGGACACTGGTAGCGGTCCGCCAGATTGAACGCCTCGAAACCGTCGTCGAATGCCTGCACCGCCGTGCCCGGGGCGATGACGATGCGCTGCCCCTCGCCGTGCCCGCCGAAGACGGCGGCCATCAGGTCGGACTGCTCGTTCTTCGTCGGCATGCCGGTCGAGGGGCCGACCCTCTGCGTGTCGATGACTACAGCCGGAATCTCCGTCATCGACGCAAGGCCGATGCCCTCCTGCATCAGGCTGAAGCCTGGACCGGAGGTGGCCGTCATGGCACGGGCGCCCGCATAGTTCGCCCCGATTACCAGAGTGATCGCGGCCTCCATCTGGCAGACGGCGCCGCCGAAGCGCGGGAAAAGACTCGCGAGGTTCTCCATGATGTCGGTCGCAGGCGTGATCGGATAGGCGGCCATGATGCGACAGCCGGCAGCGAGGGCCCCGAGCGACAGGCTGTCGTTGCCCGTCATCAGATAGCGCTCGCGCGGAACTGCGTCCGGTAGCGCAAAGCGCGCCACGAGGCCGGCCTCCTCGATGAAGGCGTGTCCGCGGCCGAGAGCCGCGATGTTCTGTGCGACGACCTCCGCGCCCTTGCGCTCGAACTTTTCCCGAACATAGGTCTCGAACGCGTCGATCGGCAACCCAAACAGGGCCGCGGACGCCCCGACGGCAACCATGTTGCGCACGACAGGCGCACCGATCTCACGCGCGACCTGCGTCAGCGGGATCTCCACAAGCTGTGCCTGGCAACCCTCAGGCAGCGTCGGCTTGAGCTGGCTGTCTGCGAGCAGCGGCGCGCCATCGCGCAAGAGTGCGCAATTGCGGTCGATCGTCTCCTGCGTCAAGGCGACGAGCACCTCGACTTCGTCCTGTGGCGCAAGGATCCTCTCCCGCGCGATGCGCACGGTGAAATTCGTGTGGCCACCTTTGATCCGCGACGAGAAGTGCCTGTAGCCGTAAATATAGTAGCCCAGGCGGCTCAAGACCCTGCCAAAGACATCGCCGGTCGCGTCGATGCCCTCGCCCTGGTCGCCGCCGATCATCCATGCGAGCGACTCCGGCAAAGCACAGCCCCCCCTGGCCACCAAGCGTACTCGATATCGTCCTATAATAAAAGTGAACATCCTGCATTACCAGCATGACGGTAGCGCATGGACATTGGAGGGATCGAGGGTGCTGCTGCGTCAGTTGCAGACCTTTGCCGCGATCTTCGAATTTGGCAGCCTGACAGCGGCCGCCGAGCACCTGCACCTTTCGCAGCCCGCCGTCTCCCGCCAGCTCAAGGCCCTCGAGCGGGACCTTGGCACGGAACTCTGCCAGCGTCGGGGCCACGCAGTCCTGCCGTCGCCTGCCGGTGAAGTCGTGTACGCCTACGCCCAGCGCGTCATGGTCCTGCAGCGTGACCTGCGCGAGCAGGTGGCCACCCTTGCCGCCCCGGGCGCCGGCACGCTCACTCTCAGCTGCGTCGACACGGTGGCGGTTTATACTCTGCCCGACCTTCTCCAGGCCTTCCTCCTCCTCAACCCCGCTGTCCGCGTCCGCGTGCACACCGTGCCCACGCGCATTGCCGTGGCAGAGGTGCTGCAGCTCGAGTCGGATCTCGCCCTCACCACCACTCCGGTGACCCATCCTCGGCTGGAGTGCCTGACGCTGTTCGACGACGCGGTTGCCCTGGTCGCAAGTGCCGAGTTCGCCACATCCCTGCCTGAACCGTTCACGCTGCATCATCTGCAGGATCTCCCGCTGATCGCCTACGAAGTCGGCACGCACCTGCGCGCCCTGGTCGACGCGGTGCTCGAGCAGCATGGCATCCGCCCACGCATCGCGCTCGAGTTCGACGGGCACGAGGCGGTGCGAGAGGTGCTCCTTAGGGGTCTGGGCCTTGCCTTCGTCCCCCTGTCGACCGCCCAGCAGGACATCGTCTCGGGTCACCTCGTGCAACTCAAGCCCGAGGGCCTTCCTGTCCTCAGCCGCCAGACCAGCCTCGTCCTGCCGCGCGACACGCGTCTGTCGTCAGCCGCCAGGGCCTTCATCGAGGTTTCACACGCCCACTTCGCATCAGGGGGAGGAGCGCCCGCCCCCTGATGCGAAGAATCATGCCGGATATGTGCGCAGGAGGCTGAAGTCTTGAACGTCGTGGTCGTGCTTGCGGTCTTCGCGGCGTCAGGCGTCGAATTCGTCGAAGCCCTGACGATCTTTCTCGCGGCGCGCTCGGTTGGCGGCTGGCGCCCGGCCATCTGGGGCACGGTAGTTGCTCTAGTGGCTTTGGCGGCGCTGGTGGCGGCCTTCGGCTACGCCATCCTCGCGCTCTTCCCGATCGGCATCTTCCGTGCGCTGGTGGGCCTCATCCTGCTCTTCTTCGGTCTCAAGTGGTTACGCAAGGCCGTCTTGCGCAGCAGCGGGCGCAAGGCCCTGCACGACGAGGCCCTGATCTATGAGCGCGAGCTGCAGCAACTGCGTTCCGCCACGGGGCAGAACACGGACTCGCTCGCCTTCGCCACGGCATTCAACGGCGTGCTGCTCGAAGGCATCGAAGTGATCTTCATCGTCCTGACACTCGGCGCCAACGCAGGTCTGCTCCAGTCCGCAATCCTTGGGGCAGCCATCGCCTTCGTGGTGGTCGCTGTCGCAGGAGTACTTCTGCGGACGCCACTGAGCCGCGTGCCGGAGAACACGCTCAAGTGGATCGTGGGCATCATGCTCACGGCCTTCGGCACCTTCTGGGCGGGCGAAGGCATCGGCGTGCACTGGTGGCAGCAGGATGTCTCGATCATTGTCCTGATCGTGCTCTACGCGCTCGCCAGCCTGGCCCTGCGCCGCTGGCTCGCACCGCGCCCGCAGGAGAGAGCCGCATAGGAGGAACGCCAAGGTGCGCAAGGTTTGGGAAGTCATCCTGGATCTCATATACGAAGACGCCTTCCAGTTTCTCGGACCGATCGTCGCCCTGTTCGTCGTCTGGCTGCTCGCCAAGACCACACAGACGGCATGGCTCGGTGTCCTGCTCTTCGCCCTGATCGCTCTGGCGCTCTACCTCAGCCTGCGTCGCGAACATAAGGGCGCCTAGAACTCCGCCCCGTCCGCCGCAGGCTCGGCGGTCCGCCCGACCCCGCCGCCGCGCAGAGCGATCCACACGCCCGCGACGATCAGGAGCGCTCCTGGCCACAGCCACATGGAGATCCTCTCGCCCAGCAGCAGGACGCCAAGCAGCGTGCCGACCACCGGCTGAACGAAGAGGAACAGACTCGCGTTCGCGGCGGGCATCTGCGTGAAGCCGTAGTTCCAGAGATACATCGCGAGAGCGGTGGAGACGAACCCGATGTAGGCGACACCCAGGTAGAGCCCTGCGCCAAAGTGGCCCCACGGCAGTTGGAGCACGCCGCCGCTGGCGGGAAGGAGCATGAGAAAGGCAAAGAGAGTCGTCGTGAAGCTGACGAACCAGAGGCCCTGGCGTCTTGCGATGCGACGATTGAAGACGGTGTAGACCGCCCAGGTGACGGCGGCCACGACCAGCATCAGAACGCCGCGCGGCGTCGCTCCGCCACCTCCCCCCGGCGCCATCACCACGACCGCTCCCGCAAGTGCCAGGACGATCGCGACGATCTGTCCCGCCTTGAGCCGCTCCCCCAGGACCGGCAGGGCCAACAGTGCGATAAAGGCCGGCGACGTTGTCGTCACCAGGGCGCCGATGTGCGCGGACGACCAGAAGGTGCCGTAGAACTGGGCGACGAGGGACAGGCCGAAGCCAAGGGTGCCGCTGACAAGCGCGAGGCCGTAGTCACTGAGGTTCGCGCGAACAGACGGTCGCCTGTAGAACGGCAGGAGCGCCAAGAGGGTCAGGGCAAGTCGGATCTCGACCAAAGGAACGGGTGGGATGTATGGCATCACCACGCGGCTCACGACGTATACGCCGCCCCAGATGGCAGCCGCGAGGGAAAGGGCCACGATGGCCTGGATCTTGTTCAACCAGTCTTCCTCCAAGCTGGATCAGCTGATGAGCTGCGGCAGCTCCTGCGCCAGCCGCTCAGGGTCTCCCACGAGCAGAAGGATATCGTCCTCCTCGATGCCCGTGTCGCCGCCAATGCTCGGCAGGAAGCGGCCATGGCGTTTCACGGCCGCCACGGTGCCGCTGAATCCGCTGGCAGCCACCTGTGCCAGCGTCTTGCCGCAGAGCCGCGAGCCCTCTCGGACGCGAATCTCCTCCACGGAGCCATCTTCCAGGAGTTCGACCATCGTCGGACGCGTAAGGAATGCTGCAAGATTCCTGCCCGCGGAGATCTCAGGCAGCACCACGCGCGTCGCGCCCGCCCGCTGAAGGAGTTCCGCCGCCCTCACCTCCGCGGCCCTGGCCGCGATCGGCAGCCCGGGGTGCAGATCCCTCGCGAGGCTGACTACGTAGAGGTTAGCCGCGTCATCCGGAAGCGCCGCGATCAGCCCCGCCGAGCGATCAAGCCCGGCGCGCTCAAGCGTGCCACGATCGGTGGCATCGCCGTGCACGCAACCGATGCCATCAGCCTCCAGTTCCTCGGCCAGTTGCGGGTCGCGTTCGATCACGATGACCTTGCGCCGCGCGGACATAAGCTCCCGCGCCGCCCTGCGCCCCACGCGCCCGCCACCGGCCACGATCACGTGCTGCTGCAAGCGCCTCAGCGTCCCTTCTCTGCGCAGAGCCTGAAAATAGTCCGCCCAGCGGAAGCTCGTGAGACTTGCGATCGCTGCCACACCGATCACGATGCCGGCGAGGACGGTCGCCGACACCCAGGCCTCTTCAGCCCCTCCTCGCGCGACGATGCTGCTGTCGCCGAGCGTGGTCATGGTGACGATGCTCATGTAGAGGGCGCGGCCGAACGCGACGTGGAAGATGGCGCTGCCGCAGGCTCCAAGGACGGCCAGGAGACCGAGCAGGACGGCGCCCGCGCGCAGCACGGTGTCGCGCGCCGCACGGGCGGTTTCACGCAGCCCGTTCTTCTCCCGCATCCCCATCCCCTTTCGCAGGCTCACTTCGCGCCGCGTGCGCAACCTCCTGGCAGCGAGGCTCACAGCGGGCCGAAGAGGCCCTCCTGGCTGTCCGGTCGCGGTGTCAGGCCAAGCATCTCCTGCATGGTCAGAGCCCCGCGGATGGCGAAGTCGCCGTGGTTGTTGTTGAAGAGCACATGCACTTCCCGCGCAGATTCCGCCAGCGCATCGGCCGTACGGCGGAGAGCCGTCAGCTCTTCGAGGCTGTAGAGATAGTAGAACCGATCCTGGGACGTTTCGCCGCGCACATACCACGTATCCGCGTTGCGACCGTGCAGGCGCAGGATCGCCAGCTCGTCGGTCACGGCGGCGAGGAGCGGCACGGAGCCCTGCCCCACCTGCGGCTCGTCGGCGACGACGTGTGCGGCGCCGATCTCGCGCAAAAAGGCCAGCAGCTCTTCACCGTCTTCCCGGCACCAGCTGCGGTTGCGCATCTCCACCGAGACCTTGAATGAAGCGAGTTCCTCTCGCAGGCGGCGCAGGGTGCCTTGAGCCTCCTGCGTCGATCGCAGCCACGGCGGGAACTGCAGCAGCACGCTGCCCATGCGGCCGCTCTGGCGAAAGTCCTCGAAGCGCGCGCGGAACTCGCGGCATGCTGCGATCTGCTCGTCTAGCGCGATCCCGCGAACATGACCGGTCATGCGACGCTCGGCCTTGATATCCATGGTGAAGCCGGCGGGCGTCGCCTCGACCCATCGCTCAAGGGTCCTCGGTCGCGGCAGGCCGTAGAACGTCGAGTCCACCTCGACGAGGTCGAAGCGGCGCGCATAGTACGAAAGACGCTCGCCTGGCGGCAACGCGGGCGGGTAGAAGCCTTCATGGTCGGTAAAGGCGCACGTGCCGACCCTGATCGCCATCAGCCCGCCGGCTGGAACGTCACCTGGGTGCCGGTCGGCACGACCTCCACCCACGTCTGCCCCTTGGCGAAGGGAGCGGGTTTTCCGTTCGCAAGGAAGTATCTGAAGCCGCCTTGCCCGAATGTCCAGGTGATGTTCTGGCGTACTCCGCGGGACATGATGGTTCCCTGCCCCCCGCCCGCAAGGTTGAAGTTGACCGCGCCCACCGTGTACGGATCGGGGTCGGGGAATTCAGGTGCGGCAATGATCACCACATTGGCTGCCCGAACATCGTGACCGGCCTGCGTCACGACGTTGTTGCCGTCGATCTGGCGCTGGTAGTAGCCGTTCTCGTAGACCCAGCCCACCTCGTAGACCCACACGTTCGGCAGGTCGGCATAGACGATGAGCGTGCCCGTCGCCTTCTGGCCGGTCAGCTTGCCCTGCAAAAAGGCCGGGATGCCTGCCGGCTGGTAGCCATCCTGGTGGATGGCCTGCTCGAGCAGCTTCGTAGACGTGTAGAGGTTGTGGGGCATCGGACGGTCGGTCGAGCGCCAAAACCACTGACCCGAGCCGTAGATCTCATCGAGGTTCTTGATGCCGAGGGGCCCGATCGCCTTGAGCGCGTCCACGTTGCCGCCTGCGTGCGCCAGCGGCCAGCCGTAGGCCGCCGCCACGTTGTCGAAGTAGATGCGCGTCGAGCGCACCGGTCCCACCTTCGTGGCGCCTTGATGCCAGAACACAGCCAGGTAGCGCGTGATGCCGCCCTCGGCCGGGAACTCGAAGACCAGGTCGGCCTCTACCAGCCCCGACTGGGGCCAGGCAGCCGGCTGATTGTCGATGGTCACGGCCACCGCCGAGTAAAGCGTCGGTGCGGTGGTCGGGGACTTGGCCGTCGTGTGCTGCTTCTTTGTCACCCCATGAGACTTGGAGACCGAGGCCTGCTGGGAAGCGCCGCAGCCCGCGAGCAGCACCATGGCCGCCAGAGCACCGATCCACCCTTTGCGCAACAGTCGCACCTCCGCAAGCCTTGTCGCAGGGTCCCGAAACGCCCGTCTCCTCGCTGACGCTGCAGCAGGCGACTGGCAACAGTTTACCGCCTCCCGCCGGACGAGCATAGCGAAGCGGTCCCGGCTCGCGCCGGGACCGCTCGCTGCGACTCAGCTGTGCATCGTGCGGATGATGTCCACCGTCTCCGGGTTCGACAGCGTCGTGACATCGCCGACGTCGCCGCTGTTGTTTGAGATCGCCGCCAGGATGCGGCGCATGATCTTGCCGCTTCGCGTCTTGGGCAGATCCGGCACGATGTACACCCCGCGCGGCCTTGCGATCGGCCCGATCTCCTTGGCGATCGCCTCAGAAACCCTCTTGCGCAGTTCCTCGCTCGGCTCCACGCCGGGCCGCAGGGATACGTAGATCTCCGGCATGATGCCCTTGATCTGGTCCTTGGCGGCCACCACCGCGGCCTCAGCAACCTCCGGCACGGTCATCGCAGCGGACTCGAGTTCCTTCGTGCCGAGCCGGTGTCCTGCCACGTTGATCACGTCATCGATACGCCCGAGGATGCGGTAGTAGCCATCCGGGGCCTGCATGGCTCCATCGCCGGCCATGTACGGCCAATCCCGCCAGTCGGTGCTCTTGGGGTTCTTGTTGTACTTGGCGAAGTAGGTCCGCACGAACCGCTCGGGATCCTTCCAGATCGTCTGGAAGATGCCCGGCCAGGGGTGCTGGATGCAGATGTTCCCGGCCTTGTTGGACCCCGCCGGGATCTCCTTGCCTTCCTCGTCGAAGATGACGGGGTGGATACCCGGCAGAGCCGGTCCGGCGCTGCCCGGCTTCATCGGATCGAGGGCCGGCACCGTGGTGCAGAGGAAGCCGCCGGTCTCGGTCTGCCACCACGTGTCGACGATCGCCGCGTGCCCCTTGCCGACATTCTCGTAGTACCACTTCCACACATCTGGTTCGATCGGCTCACCGACCGTCGTCATATGCTTGAAGTGGAAGTCGTACTTGTCCGGGTCGCCGCCGCCTGCCTTGCGCAGGGCGCGGATGGACGTCGGCGACGTGTGGAAGATGTTCACGCCGAGCTCCTCGGCGACGCGCCAGGGGCGACCGGCGTCGGGATAGGTCGGCGTGCCTTCGTAGATGACGCTCGAAGCCGCGAGGGCCAGGGGGCCGTAGACGATGTAGGAGTGGCCGGTGATCCAGCCGATATCGGCCATGCACCAATAGACATCTTCCGGGTGGATGTCCTGGATCATCTTCGACGTCCACGCAGCATAGGAAAGGTATCCGCCGGTGCCGTGCTGGGCGCCCTTCGGCCGACCTGTCGAACCGCTCGTGTACATCAGGAAGAGCGGGTCCTCCGCGTTCATCGACTCGGGCGCCACCCTCTGGCCGCGATACTGCGGCAGGAGGTCCTGCACGATGAAGTCGCGCCCGTCCACCATCGGCGTCGGCGAGGAGTAGCGGCCGGCATAGCGCTGCCAGACCAGGACCTTCTGCAGCGTGTGCCCCATGGCCTCGGCCTCGAGGAAGGCGATGTCCGCCTTCTCCTTGTGGTCGAGGAGTGCCCCGTTGCGGTAGTAGGAGTCCATCGTGACGAGCACGTCGCTTTCGGAGTCTACGATGCGCTCCGCGCACGCCTTGCCGCTGAAGCCCGCGAACACCACCGAATGGATGGCGCCGAGCCTGGCACAGGCCAGCATCGTGATCGGAAGCTCTGGCGTCATCGGCATGTGAATCGTGACCCGGTCGCCGCGCTTGACGCCGGCGAAGTCGCGCAGAAGGGCCGCGAACTCGTTGACGCGCACCCACAGTTCCCTGTAGGTGACGTGCTCGATCCGCTCGTTCTCCGGCTCAGGCACGAAATGTATGGCGGTCTTGTTGCTGTATTGGGGGAGGTGGCGGTCGATGCAGTTGTAGCTCGCGTTCAGCTTCCCGCCGACAAACCAGCGGTAGAACGGAGCGTCCGACGTGTCAAGCGTCTTCTCCCAATACTTGTCCCATGTGAGAAGGTCGGCAAACTCCTTGAAGTACTCAGGAAAGTTGTCCAGGCTGAAGCGCTCCCGGATGCTCGGGTCGGTGAGGTTGGCTTGCGCCACAAACGTCAGCGGCGGATGGAAGTAGGACTCTTCTCCCCAGTGGACCGCAATTTCAGCCTCGCTGACTCCAGCGTTCTCCTCGCTCAAGCGGAGACCCCCTTCATCTGGCGCTGGTCGGAGACCTGCTGCAGGTATCGCCCGAGCACATGGTCGGCGCTGGGCTCAATTGCGCAGCCCTGTGCCGCTTGGCCATCCGCCCTCCCGTAGGCAAAGGCGAGTGTGCTGCTGTCCTCCCACCTTCCTTCGCACGCCCATTGTTTCTCCCTCTTCTTCCGACATCCTCTTTACACCACATCGCGTCTAGGTAGAACCTTGTCAATCGCTGAGGTGCTCTAACCGCCTGCGTGGCCTCAGTTGCCCTAAACGGCCTCGCACATTCGTCTCGGAGAGGACGTGAACCGATGCTGCGCGTTCCACTCGTCGGCCATCTGCCGATACAGGAGCTACCCCGAATGCATCCAGCACCGTCCGATCGGCAGATCGAACTGGACATCGTCTTGCAATTCTCCGGCAAAGATCTTCCCGGTGGGTCCGTTGCCGCACTGATGCGTCACTGTGCCGCCAGCGGCCTTCGTGCGCCCGTTCTGGACGCGGACACCGGTGTGCTCGAGACCGGCGCAGGTGCGGCGTCGATCGAGCGCGCCTTCGGCGTGACGCTTCTGGAAGATGACGCCGGAGGGCTGTGGCCTGCGCAGGAACCCGTGCTGCCCCGTGCCCTGGCAGCAATGGTGGCGGGTGTGATAGGCCTCAGTTGGGAGCGTCCCAAGCCACGCGCGGGACGGCATCTGCGCAATGCGGCAGAATCCTCCCCTGGTTACAGGCCCCCCGACATCGCCCGAGCCTACGCCTACGACGGCCTGCCGCCGGCCGGACCTGAGCGCAAAGCCGTTCTGTTGGAATTTTCCTCCGGTTTTCGTCAGTCGGACATAGATCTCTTCTGTCACGAGATGGGGCTGCCGCGGCTGGTGCCCACGGTGCTGACCGTGGATAGGGGCAGGGTCGATCGTTCCGGCGCGCCGCAGGACCTCGAGGCAACACTGGATCTCGAGTGGCTCTGGGCAGCCGCACAGGGTGGCAGGGTCTACTTCATCGCATCCCCTGCCGGTTCAAGCGATGCCTCCTTCGCCGTGCACGTCGTCGACGCGCTGCGCAGGGCGGCGGCACTCAAGCCGGACGTCGTGTCGATCAGCTACGGCGACGGCGAGCTCCTCCTGCCGCCTGCGGTGCTGAGAGCCACCGACCTTCTCCTGCAGCGGCTTCTGGCCAACGGTGCGGACACCTTCGTGGCGGCGGGAGACCGGGGTGCCGCAGGCGTGGACGCCCCGCTCCCCACCATCGACGCGCAGGTGGACTTTCCCGCCGCCTGCCCTCACGCGATCGCGGTCGGTGGCACCCACCTCGTGCTCGACGGACAGGGGCTCAAGGAGAGCGGCTGGACCCTCACCGACCAGAACGGGGCCGGTGGCGGCGGCTTCAGCCGGGTGTTCTCGGCCTCGGCGGCGCAGCTGCCCTTTCTGCCCGCCGGGGCAGTTGGACGCGGCGTGCCGGACATCGCGCTCGATGCGGACCCCCTCACCGGGTACCAGGTCGTGTTCGGCGCGGAGGTCACCATAGTCGGCGGCACGTCGGTCGCAGCGCCGGTGGCCGCAGGCGCGTGCCTGCGCCTGCGTGAGGCACTGGGGCAAGGCTTGGGCCTCTCCTCCCGGATCTACAGTCTTCCTATGGACGCCTTCCGCGACATCCTGAGCGGAAACAATTCCTACGCAGGCATCGAGGGCTATCGCTGCGGGCCGGGCTGGGATGCCGTGACGGGCCGCGGCGCGCCCCTCTTCGCCGAAATTCTGCGGGCGATGGGCGGCTGAAACTTTACTTGCCCACAAGCGGGCGGTATGCTGTCGCGCGTGGGAGGAATCCGCCAAATGCACTTGTTTGACACGTTCAGCCAGCGTGGCCTCACCTTGCGCAACCGCGTCGTCATGTCCCCGATGTGCCAATATTCCGCCCGCGAGGACGGCACAATCACCGACTGGCATCTCGTCCATTATGGTGCCCGCGCCGTGGGCGGCGTGGGCGCCATCATCGTGGAGATGACGCAGGTTGCGCCCGAGGGCCGCTTGAGCCCTGGCGACATAGGCATCTGGGATGATGCGCACGTCGCGGGTCTGCGCCACCTCGTCGAGTTCGTCCACAGCTATGGCGCACGCATCGGTATCCAGCTCGGCCACGCCGGCCGCAAGGCCGATCCCGTGTTCGAGGCGGTGGGCCCCTCGCCCGTCGCCTTCTCCGACCACTACCGCATCCCGCAGGCACTCGATGCGGCGGGCATCACCCGCATCCGGAACGCTTATGTCGCCGCTGCGCGGCGCGCGGACGCGGCCGGGTTCGACTTCGTCGAGCTGCACGGCGCGCATGGCTATCTCCTGCACCAGTTCCTCTCGCCTCTCAGCAACCACCGCACCGACGGCTACGGCGGCGATCTCGGCGGTCGCCAGCGTCTCATGCTGGAAGTGGCCGAAGACGTCCGTTCCGTCCTGCCGGCCGACAAGCCCGTCTGGACGCGGCTGTCGATGCACGAGATCGGAGTGCCCGGCGGCTACAGCCTCGACGACACGGTCAAGGTGGCCCAGGAACTCCAAAGGCGCGGTATCGATCTGATTGACTGCAGCTCCGGCGGCAATGCGATGGCGGCCGAGCAGGAGACGCCGGGATTCCGCCTGCCGCTCGCCGCGGCAGTGCGGGCGGCGGGCGTGCCTGCCATGCCGGTCGGCTGCATGGATCATGCGGCGCTCGCGGATGCCGCGATCGCCAATGGCCAGGCCGATCTCATCGCCATCGCGCGCGGTCTCCTGCGCAACCCGCACTGGATTCTCGCAGCCGAGCAGGAGCTGGGCGTTCCCGCCACGCCGCCTCAGCAATACCGCCGCGCCTACCTCTAGAAGGATTCCGGGGCCGCCAAGGCAGACTCCAAAGGAGGAACCTGTCTGCGCGCCGCCTTCTTCGATCTCGACCGCACTCTGATCGACGGCTACGCCTACGCACGTCTTCTGCAGCATCTCTGGCGCCACGGCGTTCGCCGGGGCGGCCTCCTCCTGTTGCTCGCCCGGCTCCTGCTCTCGCGTCTCACGCCCAGGACACCGCTGAGCAGCTGGTGGCCAGGTGCGTTCGCTCGCTATCTTTCCGGTCTCGAGTACCAGCGTCTCGAACCCCTGGTCCAGAGTGCGGCGCGCGACGTGGCCCGAGACCTGCGCACCGAGATGCGCGAGGAGATGGCTGCGATGCGCCGAGATGGCATCGAGCTCTGGCTCGTCAGCGCCACCGTGGACCTCCTCGCGGAAGCGGTCGCGCGTGAACTCGGATTCGACGCCTGCGTCTGCACGCGGCTTGAGCGCGAGGGCGACCGGTACGAGGGTACCCTGCGCGGGCCGGTGTGCCGGGGCGAGGAAAAGCTCCGCCGAGTCGAGGCGGAGCTCACTGCGCGACAGCGGAAACCGGACTGGCCGGCCTGCAGCTACTACGCCGACGGCTACGAGGACCTGCCTCTTCTGGAGGCCGTGGGCAGCCCCGTGGCCGTGCATCCCGACGAGCGCCTCCTCGCCGTGGCCAAGCAACGCGACTATCGCCGCATCGGCCCCTCGCGCGGACATCGCGCCGGAGGCTGACGCTGGTTCGCGTCCGGCGTCAGGCGGCGCCCCGACTCATTCCGCCTGCTGTGGCTCGTCGTGCCAGAGCAGGACCAGGACATCGCCCGGACCGTGTACGCCGATCGAGAGGTCGTTCTCGATATCCGCAGACCGACTGGGCCCGCTGACGACGGCCAGCGATCCACCCTTGGGCGGACTCGCCAGATAGTCCTTGAGATCCCACACGATCTTTGCGTCAGGCACAAGGACCGCGATCCGCGGCGGCACGAGCGTGGCGGTGAGGGGAGATACCTGCCGGCGCACGAAGCACATGCTGCCTGTGCGGGCGACACCGCCGTCCGCCAGCGCTACGCCCCACTCCGCTGCGAACGGGTCGTCGACGTCCACCTCGTCCAGGCCCTCAGAGAGCCGCAGCACCTCTTCCTCCGCACCGTGGAGGACCGGCGCCTGGCCCACCTCGTCCTTTAGACGCGCCCGCAACTGATCGAAGCTGCCCTCGGCGACGCGACAGCCCGCCTTCGTAGCCATCTCCGCGAAGACCCGCACAAGGTCCGCAGGCGGAGCGGGCAGATCGGGAGCGCTCTCGGCAGGCGGCAGGTGGCGGCCAGCGGGTCGGCGCCGTAGCCGCTCGAGAAACTCCTCCTGCCTCACTTGCCCACCCCCGCCCGATCGAGCAGCACACTGAGGTGCATGGGTTGCGGCTTCCTCTCGTCCTTGGCGGCGAGCCGACCGCCGAGCTGCAAGAGGCAACCCTGGTCGCTCGCGATCAGGAGATCCGGCGCAGGCGCTTCGATATCCATGAGCTTTTCGTCCGCCATAGCCAGCGAAAGCTCCGGGAAGTGGACCGCGAAGGTCCCACCGAAACCGCAGCAGAGTTGTGGCTCCCGAAAACTCAGGAGTTCGAGGCCCTCAATCCCTCCGAGGAGCTCCTTGGCGCGGTCGCCCTGATGCAACCAATGCGACAGGTGGCAAGACTCATGGTAGATCGCCCGCGCTTCGTAGTGCCCCTTGGGTGCCATGAGCCCTTCGACGTCGAGGAGGAACTGGCTCAGTTCATAGGTGACGCCGGCGAGACGCTGCGCTTCGGGATCCGCGCCAAAGAACTGCAGAAGCCCGTGGCGCAGCATCGCGACACACGACCCCGAAGGTGCCACGACAGCGTCGGCGCCACGGAAGTGCTCGAGGAAATGCTGGATGAACGGCTTCGCGTCCTCCTGGAAGCCGCTGTTGTAGGCCGGCTGGCCGCAGCAGGTCTGCTCGGGCAGCTCGATCTCGTGACCGAACCGCCGCAGTATACGTGCCGTCGACACGACCGCCTCCTGCGCGAAGAGATCTCCAAGACAGGTGGTGAACAGCCTTATGCGCACCCTATCGCCCCTCTTCGATCAGCCCCTCGGCTATGAGCAGATCCGCCACGTGCCGAGGGGCCACAGGCGGCAGGAGGCGGCCCTTCGTCCAGGCCCGCAGCTGGGGCGCCCCGCCGCCAAGCCGCAGAGCACCGCGCATGAGACCGCGCACGAGACGATAGCGCCTCCCGGGAGTCCAGAGGCGCCGCAAGGCACGGAATGCCCCGGCCTCGGCCGGGAAGGCGATCCCGCGCGCGGCGGCGCGCGCCCTAAGCGCCACGAGGTGTTCGTGCAGATGGATGCCAACCGGACATACGTCAGTGCAGGCGCCGCAGAGTGAACTGAGAAACGGGAGGGCCTGAGCTTCGCTCTCCGAGCTCAGAAGCGGCGTGAGCACCGCTCCGATCGGCCCCGAGTAGACGGATCCGTAGGCGTGTCCTCCCGTCTGCCTGTATACGGGGCAGATGTCGAGACATGCACCGCAGCGGATGCAGGCCAGGACCTCCTCGTAGGGCCCGCCAAGGATCTCGCTCCGCCCGGAGTCCATGAGGACGACGTGGACCTCCTGGGGCCCCTCCTCGCCCGCGCCGGCGGGACCGCGCACGATCGAGACGTAGCTCGTGATCAGCTGGCCGGTCGCAGCCACCGGCAGGATGCGCAAGGCATCCGTCATGTCGGCGAAGTCCGCCACCAGCTTCTCGACACCCACGAGCGCCACATGCACCTTGGGCAGCGTGGTGCACATGCGCCCGTTGCCCTCGTTGGTCACCAGCACCACGGCTCCTTCACTGGCGACCAGGAAGTTGCCGCCCGAGATGCCGAGGTCCGCCTGGCGGAACTCCTCGCGCAGGCGCTCGCGCGCGAAGGCCGTAAGCGAAGGAGTATCCTTCGCGATCTCGCGGCCCGCTTCGCGGCTGAAGAGCCCCGCGATCTCGTCGCGGGCCATGTGCAGGCAGGGCGCCACGATGTGCGACGGCCGCTGGCCTGCCAGCTGCACGATGTACTCGCCGAGATCGGTCTCCAGCACCTGCATGCCTGCGGTGGCCAGTTGCCGGTTGAGCTCCACTTCCTCCGTGGCCATGGACTTCGACTTCACGATGCGCCGTGCGCCGTGCTGGCGCGCGATCTCGAGAACGATCCCGACCGCCTCCACGCCGTCGGCGGCTGTGTGCACCACGATTCGCCGCCGTTCCGCCTCGCGGATGAACTGCTCCGCGAGGCTTGCGAGGTCCCGCACGGAGCGCAGGCGCGCGGCCCGCGCCCTGGCCTTGTACACCCGGCGCACGTCCGGCGTCAGGGCAGCGATGGCTGCATAGCTGTGCCGGTCCACCGAGCGTGCGACCGCCTCGTGCAGGCCGCGGTTCGCGACGGCTGCGGCCACCCTGCCCGCAAGCTCTTCCGTTGCCATGCGATCGGCCTCCTCCGGCAGGCTAGGGCCTGAGCGTGGCGACGATGCGCAGGGGATGTCTCAGGAGTTCGAGACCTCGGAGGATGTCACCCACCACGATGTCCGCAGCCTGAGCGGTCACTGCCGACATCCCCTCCGGTCCAAGCACGGCGATGCCGAGGCGCGCACGCTGCAGCATGGCGGCGTCGTTGCGGCCATTGCCGACGGCGACGCAGTGCTCCGCGCCCAACTGCGCCACATACGCTTCCTTCTCTGGCCCCCGACCGATGGGAACAGCCTTCACGCCGAGCTGCCGCTCGACCTCCCCGATGCCGCCGTGCGTGCCAGCGGTGAGCAAGTGGATCTCGAGGTCCTCACCCAGCGCCCGCAGGGTGTCGGCCACCCCCGGCAGCAGAACGCCATCGAGCGCGAGGGTGCCGTTGAGGTCGAGGCAAAGATGCCGGAGCTCCCAATGCGAGCCGTCGGGCCACGTCACACCGATCATCGCGCACCCTTTCCAAGCGCCTCAAGAACCGCCTCGGGCCGCAGCGGCAGCTGACGCACGCGCACCCCGACGGCATCGGCCACCGCGTTCACGATAGCGGCTGCGCCTGGCACCGCCGGTGGCTCCCCGACGCCTTTCGCGCCGAAGGGGCCCTCCTCGGACGGCACCTCTACGAGCGCCACCTCGATCGGTGGCACGTCAGCCGCACGGGGCAGGGCATAATCGAGGAAACTGGCGCTGAGTAGCTGGCCGGAGTCGCCCCAGCGCATCTCCTCGCCAAGCGCCCGGCCGATCGACTGGGCGGCACCGCCGCGGATCTGTCCCTCAACGGCCATGGGGTTCAATGTGCGGCCCACATCCTGCACGGCGAGATAGCCGAGCGGCTGCACCGCCCCGGTGCCGCGATCGACGCGCACGCGCGCCACATGCACGGCGAAGCCGGGTGCGCCGCGCTTGATCGCGATACGGCCACACCCCACCAGCGGTGCCGCCGTCCCCCCGAAGGCCGTGGTGCGGCGGGCGAGGTCGGCCACGGACACCTGCCTGCTCGGTGCGCCGCGCACGAAGACGCGGCCTTCCGTCAGGTCGAGGTCCGCCACCGACGCCTCGAGCTCTTGCGCCGCCATCTCGAGTACCTGCTGGCGTGCGTCCTGCGCCGCCTGAAGCACGGCGCTGCCCACGGTGAAGGTGATCTTGCTGCCACCGCTCGAGCCCGAGTACGGCGCGGTGTCCGTATCGCCAGCCTTGACCGCGACGGCATCGGCACCGACACCGAACACCTCGGCCGCGATCTGCGCGAAGGTCGTGTTCGTTCCTGTGATGTCCACCGACCCTACCTGCACCGTGATGCTTCCGTCGCCGTTGATGCGGCAGGCCGCCGCCGCAGGCTCGGTACCGCTCGGCCAGCCGCCGGCCGCCACGCCGTACCCCTCATCCTCGCTGCGGCTGCGCTCGCGCCAGAACGGATGGCTCCGGGCCGCCTCGAGCGCCTCGACGAAGCCGATGCGCGGCCAGGGCGCTCCATTGGCGCGCGGGTCGCCTTTCTGCACCGCGGAGCGCAGTCTCAGCTCGAAGGGGTCCTGACCAAGCTCGCGGGCCAGCTCATCCATCGCCGATTCGAGCGCGAAGTAGGCCTGGGGTGCACCAGGAGCTCGATAGGCGCCGGTCGGCGTCTTGTGCGTGAGCACCTCCACGCCGTCGACGTGGAGGTGCGGCACGCGATAGGTCGATCCGATCAGCATGGCGGCGATCCCCACCGTGCCGTCCTCCTGGGCACCGGCATCGAGGAGGAGGTCGGCCGCGAGGGCCGTCAGGCTTCCATCCCGCCGGGCGCCCAGGCGTACGTCGATCTCCGCGTAGGTCCCTGGCCGGCTCTGCAGGAAGTCGAGACTGCGGCTGAGCAACATGCGCACGGGCTGGCCCAGTCGCAGCGCCAGAGCGGCGACAAGCGGCTCGAGCTTGACAAATTTGGCGCCGAATCCACCGCCGACCGTCATGGCGACGACCTTCACACGATGTTCCGGCAGGCCGAGCATCGTCGCGACCTCTTCGCGCACGGCGAACTGGCCCTGCGTCGTCGTGTAGATGGTGAGCCCGTCAGACCCGGGCACGGCGACCGACGCATGCGGTTCGAGATAGCCCTGGTAGAGCGCCGGTATGCGGTAGCGCTGCTCGATGACGACATCCGCGAGGCGCATGCCCTCGTCGAGGTCGCCGCGGACGAAGCGGGCCTCGCCGCAGAC
>JAJYNV010000427.1 GCA_021786135.1 Bacillota bacterium | reverse complement strand
GCCGCTCCCGGCCTTGGGCGCTCCCTGGACGAGGGCGTCGTACGTGCGGTGGACCGCGCGCGCCGCGATCATCTTCTGCAGTCGGCGGAACGCGACCTCGCTCTTGGCCACCAGCATCAGGCCGGAGGTGTCCTTGTCCAGGCGATGGACGATTCCCGGCCGCAGGAGGTCTCCCCCCGGCAGGGATCCGACATGGTGCAGCACTGCGTTGACGAGCGTGCCATCGCGATGCCCCGCTGCCGGATGCACCACCTGTCCCCTCGGCTTGTCGACGACCATGAGGTGCTCGTCCTCGAACACGATCTCGAGCGGCAGGTCCTGGGGCTCGGCGTGCAGATGCTCCGGCTCCCTCGCGGGCCAGGAAATTTCGTCGCCGGGAGCCACCTTGCGCGACGGCGCGGCATGCCGTCCGCCGAGGAGTGCCACTCCCAGGCGCACCTGCAGCTGCGCCTGGCTGCGCGTCAGGCCGGAAAGTCGAGCCAGGGCGACATCGAAGCGCTCGCCGGCCAGTTCCGCCGGCACGCTGGCGGTCAGTTCTGGCGCCATAGGGCAACGATCAGCACGATCGCGCCGATGGTGATCCCGATGTCGGCCACGTTGAAGACGTAGGGCCAAACCCGCACGTCGATGAAGTCGACAACGCTCTGCTGCATGATGCGGTCGTAGAGGTTGCCCAAGGCGCCCCCCAGAACCCCGCCGACACCGAGTTGCACGATGACCGAGGGCCGCCGGCGCAAGAGGACGATCAGTCCGATCACGGCTGCCAGCGCAACCAGAATCAGCCCCGCGGTCGCTCCGGAAAGCAGGCCGAAGGCCGCGCCCCGGTTCTCGACGAGCGTCCAGTCAAGAAGCGGCAGGACGGGCACGCTCGCGCCGAGCACCAGATGGGCCACAGCCCAGCTCTTGGTGATGCGGTCCAAAACAAAGATCACGATGGCCACCAGGATGGCGATCAAATGTCCGGATCGACCTCCCTACTGTGGATGGACAGCGCTTCGCCTTCTTCGTCTACGAGCAGCTCGACGCCTTCCACGGCGCCATGCAACTCGCCGGAATCCACGTAGGCCTCGTCGACGCGCACGGCCGGGGGCGCATCCTGCGGCGAATCCGCATTGCCGTAGCGCGCGAGAGCCTGCCACGTATCCTCGCCGTCGAACTCGACTTCGTCCCGGCCGTCGCGGAAGGAGTGGGCAAACATCTCGTGCTCGCGCGGCAAGGCGTGCCCCACCGGCGGCCTCAGGCGGTTGCGCTCGACCTCCCTCGCGGCGCACGCGGCGCACGTCTCCGCCCAGGGAAGCGCCTCGAGCCGTTCGGGCTCGATCCTCTGGCCACAGCGCAGACAGCGGCCGTAGCTGCCTGCCTTGAGACGATGCTGAGCTGCCTCCACTTTCTGGACCTGCGCCTGCAGCCCCTCCACGAGTCCGAAGTCCTTTTCACGCTCGAAGAGTTCGCTCGCACTGTCGGCCGAGTGGTTGTCGTAGCTCGAGAGCTCCTGCGTCGACTCCTTGAAGGACGCGCCGAGGCCGTCGTCGCGCAATTCGTCGATCCGGCCCAGCAGTTCCTGCCTGCGCCGCTCAAGCCTGACCTCAATCTCCACTGGAACCTACCTCCCGACGCCCCCCTGCATCTCGTGCTGCACGATGCGCACGAGCTGGGCGATGATCTTGCCGATCACGGGTAGGTTGTCCAGGAACGAGGAGCGCAAGATGTAGATGATGAACGCGCCCAGGATCGCGAAACCGATGGCCATGCCCACGCCGCGGGCGAGACCCGCGACGAAGTTGAGGCCGAGCATGCGCCACGGTCTCCGGTAGAGGTCGACGTAGGCGCCCAGGTTGACAGACTCCATGTAGGCCGCGATGCGCTCGGCGAGTTCCGGGCGCACCTTTGCGGGTTCCTTCGCCGTAGGCGCGTCTGCCCGGGCCTGGCCCGGCTCCCTGGGCTCCTCAGCCATCAGGGGTGCAGGACCGAGCGGCAGCGCCCGCAGAGGTCGTCCTCGACGTCCTCGCGGTGCAGCCAGCAACGCTCACAGCGCGGCGTCGACGATGACTCGACATCCACTCCGCGCTCACCCTCGCGCACCAGCACCCGCGAGACGATGCAGAGGTCCGCGAGCAGGTCCCGTTCGCGCTCCGCAAGGTCGCACAGGTCGCCCGGAGGCAGGGTGAACATGAGTTCCGCGTCGGTCGACTTGCCGATGCGCTTCTCGGCCCGCGCGAGCTCGAGAGCCTTGAGCGCCTCTTCGCGCAGCTCCAGGAGGGCGGTGAAGCGCTGCTCGAGGGCTTCGGCGACGGGGTAGTCCGATGCGTGCGGAAAGTCGGCGAGATGCACGGACCAGGCCGCGTCACGCGCACCTGGGAGATAGGACCACACCTCTTCCGCCGTGAACGAGAGGATCGGCGCGAAGAGGCGAGCGAGCGCCGACGCCGCGTGCCAGATGAAGGTCTGCGCCGCGCGGCGCGAGCGATCGGCACGACCGCCGCAGTAGAGCAGGTCCTTGCGCACGTCGAGATAGAGGCTCGAGAGGTCGACCGAGCAGAAGTTGAGCCCGTGGTAGTAGATGGCCTGGTACTGGTACTGGCTGTAAGCCCGCTCGCACGCCTCGACGAGACGGCCTAGCCGGCCCCGCATGTAGCCCTCGAGCCCGTCGAGTTCCTCGAGGGGCACCATGTCCGCGGCGGGGTCGAAGTCCTGCAGGTTGCCGAGCAGGAAGCGCAAGGTGTTGCGGATCTTGCGGTAGCCCTCCGCCACCTGGGCCAGGATCTCCTGGTTGACGTGCACGTCGGCGGTGAAGTCGGCGCTCGTGGCCCAAAGGCGCAGAATGTCCGCGCCGAACTTGTCGAGGATCTCCGAGGGACGCACGACGTTGCCCAGCGACTTCGACATCTTGCGTCCGTCGCCGTCGACCACGAAGCCGTGGCAGAGAACGGCGCGATAGGGCGGCTCCCCCTTGGTCGCAACGGCTGTGGTCAGCGATGAATTGAACCAGCCGCGGAACTGGTCCGGCCCCTCGAGATAGAGGTCCGCCGGCCAGCGCAACTCGGGCCTGGTCATGAGCACGGCCGCGTGCGACGAGCCCGAGTCGAACCAGACGTCGAGGATGTCCTTCTCCTTGCGGAAGCTCGTGCCACCGCAGTGCGGGCAGCGCTGCCCATCTGGCAGGAGTTCTTCCGGCTCCATCTGCCACCAGGCGTCGGCACCCCGCTCTGCGACGATCTCGGCGACCCTGCCGACCGTCTCCCGTGTCACCAGCACCTCGCCGCAGCCTTCGCAGTAGAAGGCGGGGATGGGCACGCCCCAGACCCGCTGGCGGGAGATGCACCAGTCCGCGCGCTCCGCCGTCATCTGGCGCATGCGGGCCTCGCCCCAGCCAGGTACCCACGCGACCTTGCCGGTAGATCGG
>JAJYNV010000334.1 GCA_021786135.1 Bacillota bacterium | reverse complement strand
TGGCGACGGTGACCGAAGGGCTGGAGGAGCTGCCGGGCGTCGTGGACGTCAGCGTGAATCTCGCCACGGCGAAGGCCATCGTGCACTTCAAATCGGACGAGGTGGACCTTCCCCGCATGATCGCCGAGGTGAAGGATCGCGGCTACGGCGTGCATACGGAGCGGGTCAAGCTCGACATCGAGGGCATGACCTGCGCCACCTGCGTCAGGACGATCGAGGAGACGCTCTTGGGCCTGCCCGGGATTGCCTCGGCGCAGGTGAACCTCGCTACCAACGCCGCCTTCGTCGACTACAGCGAGAGCAGCGTGTCGCCGGCGGAGATGATGCGCGCCGTGCGAGGCGTGGGCTATGGCGCGACGGTCGTCGATGACGGGGCCGCACCCAAGGAGGACGCTTCGGTGCGCGAGGCTCGCCACTGGCGACGGCTCCTCTGGGCGTCCGGCCTCCTGTCGCTGCCGCTCCTCCTCGCCATGCTGCTCGAGATGTCTGGTGTTGGCGGTCCCGTGTCGAGGCTCCTCGGCAACTACTGGCTGCAGCTCGCGCTCGGCAGCCTGGTGCAGTTCTGGCCCGGCATGACGTTCTACGTTGACGCCTACTACAACCTCAAGCACCGCAATGCGAACATGTCGGTGCTCGTGGCGCTTGGCACCTCCGCAGCCTATCTTTTCAGCCTGGCGGCCGCCTTCACCGGCGGGCGGTCTGCGCACGGCACCTATTTCGAGACGAGCGCCGTACTCATCACGCTCGTCATCATCGGCAAGATGCTCGAGGCCATCGCCAAGGGGCGGACGTCACAGGCCATCCGCAGCCTGCTCGGGCTGCAGCCGCGCACCGCGCGCATCGTGCAGGGCCCGGAGGAGATCGACGTGCCCATCGATGCCGTCACAGTGGGCGACATCGTCATCGTGCGGCCGGGCGAGCGCATCCCGGTCGACGGAGTGGTCCTGGACGGCTATTCCGCCGTCGACGAATCGATGCTCACCGGAGAGTCGCTGCCGCAGGAGAAGCGCGAGGGAGCCGAAGTCGCGGGCGGAACCATCAACAAGACGGGCAGTTTCCGCTTCCGTGCCACCAAGGTCGGACGCGATACCGCCCTGCAGCAGATCGTGCGCGTCGTGGAGGAGGCGCAGGGATCGAAGGCGCCCATCCAGCGACTTGCGGACGTGATCTCGAACTATTTCGTGCCTACGGTCATCGGCATCGCCATCGTGACATTCGGCCTCTGGCTGCTGATTGCACACAGTCTGCCGGCCGCCCTCCTGGCAGGAGTCTCGGTGCTTGTGATCGCCTGTCCGTGTGCCCTTGGCCTTGCGACGCCCACGGCCGTGATGGTGGGTTCGGGCCGCGGAGCCGAGGTGGGCATCCTCTTCAAGGCCGCCGGACACCTGGAACGCACCGGCAAGCTGCAGGCGGTCGTCCTCGACAAGACGGGCACGATCACCACAGGCAGGCCCGTCGTCACCGACGTCGTGGAGATCGGTGAGATCGGGCGCGACGAAGCGCTCGGGCTTGCGCTCGCACTTGAGGCCAGATCCGAGCACCCGCTCGCGCAGGCCATCGTGGATCATGCGCTGGCGCGCGGACTCGCACCGGAGGATGTGACTGATTTCAGGGCCCTGCCCGGACGTGGCGTCGAGGCGAAGCTCGCGGGACGCGTCTACTTCCTCGGCAACCGGATGCTGATGACGCAGAAGGGCATCGACGTGGGGCCGGCGGATGAACGCATCGCGGCACTCGAGGCGGATGGCAAGACGGCGATGCTGCTGGCGGACGGGGAAGGCCTGCTGGCGGCTCTCGCAGTGGCCGACACCGTCAAGGAGGGAAGCGCGGCAGCCATCAAGGCGCTCCACGCGATGGGCATCCGCGTCCTCATGATCACGGGCGACAACCGCCGTACGGCGGAGGCGATCGCGCGAGAGGTCGGGATCGGACCGGAAGATGTGCGGGCTGAGGTGTTGCCGGCGCGCAAGGCAGACGAGGTGCGTCGCCTGCAGGAGGCGGGCCTCGTCACGGCCATGGTCGGGGACGGCATCAACGACGCGCCGGCACTCGCCACGGCGGACGTCGGCATGGCGATCGGCACCGGCACCGATGTCGCGATCGAGGCGGCCGATGTCACTTTGATGGCAGGCGACCTGCGGGGCGTCGTGGCCGCGATCGATCTCAGTCGGGCGACGCTCGGCAAGATCCGGCAGAACCTGTTCTGGGCCCTCTTCTACAATTCCATCGGCGTGCCGCTTGCGGCGCTCGGCTTTTTGAGCCCGGTCATCGCCGGAGCCGCCATGGCACTGAGCTCGGTGTCCGTCACGACGAATTCGACGTTCCTGCGCCGCATCGATCCGATGCGCAGGTTCCGGTCCGGCGCCTGAATGGTGTGCCGGGGTATCAGGGGCCGGTGCCGAAACCGGTCACCCGCCAGGGGGCCTGCGTTGTCTTGCGTGCGAGGCCGTAGAAGAAGTCCACCCAGCCGTTGCCTGCGAGATAGCGCGGCTGGAAATCGCGGAAGTGCGGCCAGAGGCTGACGTTGAACATGCGCTCAAGACGTGGGTTGCCTGCCGGGACGCCTCTTGGAGGCTGCCACGGAACGATGGCAATCGGCACGAGCGCCTGCATTACCTGTGCCTCCTGGGTCAAGGGATTCGTGTGCACGCCGCCCTGTCCCAGGGCGATCTCGAGCCCTCTGCGCTCGCCGGGCGGCAGGTCTGCATTGAGGACGTCAAACGAGTCCAGGAGCACCGCCGCCGCGCTCAGTCCTGGGCTCTGCGCGAGGGGGTGCGGCACGTAGGCCTTGACCGATTCGAGCCAGTGCAGGTAGTCGCGGCCCGTGAGCTGCCGGATCGTCCTGCCGTCGATGGTGACTGCGGCCATCGGCTGCAAGCTGTAGGTCGGCTGCTCGGCGAACATGCCGACCACCGTCTCGCCCTGTTCGAAGCAGGTGAAGCCACCGATCGCGGTGCTGCCTGCGTTGATGAGCCCAACCTCGAGCAGCGTGCGTCCAAGGTAAGGCGTGAGCGGCAGCCCGGCCGCGCTCGAGAGGAGGTTCCAGGTCGCCGTCTCGATGCCCGAGGCATCGCCCGGCGCCGCTGCGAAGGGGCCGCTCGTCAGGGAGGACGAGAGGGCGATCTTCTCCGACGGGAGGATGCCGATACTGGGATCTGTGATGTGCGTGGTCGAGACGCCGCGCGCCTTGAGGGCCTGAAGACACGCCCGCCCGGCTGGATCCGTGACGGGAGGGCCCGGAGGATTCGCCTGCACGTAGGTTGACGGTCCTGCGCCGTTGCCCTGCGCGTGCTGCGTTGGCGCGGTGGCGTGGCGGTTCGCCCCCGCAGTTGCCGCGTGCGACTGGGTTGTCGTCCCGCAGGCGGAGAGCAGGAGCGCTCCGAGAGCGGCGACCAGGCGGGCT